>ONFK01000239.1 GCA_900317065.1 uncultured Bacteroidales bacterium | reverse complement strand
GCCGAAGAGGGGAATCCCGGAAGGCCCTGGGAAGAATAGAAATACACAGATTCACAGAGCTCCCATGTCAGTCAGAGACTGGCGGGGAGCTCTCTGTGGTGTTATGATATAGGAAAGCAAAAACCGAAGTCTGGGAGGTGTGAACGTGAAAAAAGTACTGCAGTTAGTCAGCGATGATTTTGAAGATCTGGAACTCTGGTGCCCGGTGATGCGGCTCCGTGAAGCCGGCGCCCAGGTGGACCTGGTGGCGGAAAAGCCCGGAAAATATCACGGCAAATATGGTGTTCCCTGCGAGGTGGAGCTCTCCTTCAACGATGTGGAGGCAAAGGACTACGATGGTATCCTCATTCCCGGCGGTTGGGCTCCGGACAAGCTCCGGAGGTTTCCGAAGGTTCTGCAGCTGGTGCGGGAAATGAACACGGACGGCAAGCTCATCGGCCAGATCTGCCATGCTGGCTGGGTTCTCGCCTCCGCTGAAATCCTGGAAGGAAAGAAAGTTACCAGCACCCCGGGCATCAAAGACGACCTGCGCCATGCCGGCGCCATCTGGCTGGATGAGGCCTGTGTGGTAGACGGAAACATCGTTTCCGCAAGACGTCCCCCGGATATCCCGGAGTATGAGAAGGCGTTGGTGAAGGTGCTGTTCGGAGAGTAAAACCCCTGGCGGAAGTCAATCTCTGTGACAATCTGACAGGTTAACACGCATGAAAACCCGTGATACAATAAGTGAAAATCAAGAGAAACTATGCAAGGAGGAATCCATCATGAACAAGATTGCGACAACCAACGCTCCGGCCGCCATCGGCCCCTACTCCCAGGGCATCGAGTGCAATGGTATGATCTATGTCTCCGGCCAGCTTCCCGTGGATCCGGCCACCGGCGAATTCCCGGAGGGCGACATCCAGGACCTGACCCGTCAGTCCATGAAGAATATTATTGCCATTCTGGAAGCTGCAGGCAGCAGTGCAGATAAGATCGTGAAGACCACCATCTTCCTGACAGATCTGGCAAACTTCGTACCTGTGAACCAGGCCTATGCGGAATTCTTCCCGGGCATTGCACCGGCAAGAGCCTGCGTGCAGGTGGCAGCCCTTCCGAAAGGTGCGCCAAAGTCTGCAGAGAATGCAGAAGGAATTTAAAAAGAACCGGACGGCTGCCTTTGTGCTGATCGGGATTCTGGTTCTTGGCATGATTTTCGCCATACTGCGAAACATGCCTCTCAGCCTCTTTTTTGTCGTGATGGCCCTGGCGTATCAGATGGTAGTTCTGCGCATCATGGGAAAACGCTATGAAAAGAAAATGAATACCGAAAACATCTCCCAGACCATCTGCAGAGAGCTTTCCGATGCGGTCCTGGACGAGAACGGCGGTGCCGGCCTTACCCCGGAGATGGTGGAAGAGGCGGAACTGCTTCCCCACTTTGAAGAGGGAAAATCTCCCTTTTCCGCATTTAAGGGTGTCTGCGGCGTCATGCCAACCTGGCGCGGTGTCTCCGGCCTGGAGGGCAGAGTGAAGGTTATCGTTTCTGACGTGGCGCTTAATGACACCTACACGGATGTGAAGGGAGCCAGAAAAGGCCTTATGAATGTGGGATGCTTCGTGCACGCGGAGTTTCCGCAGAAAACCGGATATAATCTCCGGGCCATGGCGGAAGGACCGCTTCTCACCCATATGGAAGAGGATTTTCAGGCAAAGTTTCCGGAGCTTGTCCGGGTCTCCTCCGCAAAGCTCCAGATTCCGGACACACTCCATGTCTATGCACCGGAAGGCGCAGATTTTCCGTCCGCGGAGTTTTTTAAGAAGCTCAAAAACCTGGCTGACTTCACCAGCGGCGAGATGTGGATGAGCCTGAAGGAGGACCATGCGGACTTCTACTTCCGGAACCGGTTCCTTGCGGTCCCGGTCAACGTAAAAATCGCACCCACGAGAGAGATGATAGGGCTGGATCCCCTGCCGGAGCTCAAACGAGTGCTGGAGATACTGAAAGAGGTTGATTGATGTTCGGATTATTCGGCGGTGCGAAGCCGCAGGTACAGAAGATTTCACACGAAGAAGCAAAGCGCATCATGCAGGAAGAGAAGGATGTCCTGGTGGTGGATGTCCGGACGCCCGGCGAATACCGGGACGGTCATATCCCCGGCGCCATCAATATCCCCAACGAGACCATCGCGAAGAAAGAACCGGCACAGCTTCCGGATAAGCAGCAGAAGATTCTTGTCTACTGCGCCAGCGGCGCCCGCAGCAAAATCGCCTGCGGCAAGCTTATGCTCCTGGGATATGAGAATGTCCTGAACTTCGGCGGAATCAACGGATGGACGGGACCGGTGGAGAGATAAGTGTGAAAAGAGAAACTATTGATAAGTTTTGAAGCAAAGAAAGATGCGCCTGCTGTGCAGGCGCTCAATGGCATCAACCAGTTCGAAGTTCATCTTCGGACTGGTTTTTTATTTAAAAAAGCGCAAAAATACCCCCATCTTCTTAGAGATGATTTTGAAAATTCTAAAATCTATACTACCAGGTTTACCTTGAAGCAGTCATATATCCGTTGGTTTTAAAACATTTTTTTATGGGAGGATCCCTTCTGCCATCCACTCTGAACTTAGTTGTAGGTATTGAACTCATCCATCTTCCCCATCTCTTATAATGCCGCCCCGGACGAACCGGGACTAAATTCCTTGAACAATCATCTTCCAGTTGAGAAAGATACTGTGAAATCGTTCCTGGCTTTTGGACATATACCCCGGCCAGAAACTTCAGGAACAAATGCTCCATTCTGACAGCATCGCATATGTACTTCATATTGGGGATATAATAGTACATAGTGCAGGATACTCCGGGTTCTGAATCTGCCACTCTTTTTAGAAACAGTTCTTCACTTCTTCCATAAAGGATCCCACAAACGGAATAACATAGAATCTTTCCATATAGCTCACAAACCACGATATTATATTTTCCTGAATTGAATCGCTCTGCCTCCAGATGATTTTTGATATCAAAGTAGGCGGTTTCGCTGTCCCATCTCCGGACGTGGTATAATTCAACGATATCACTTGCTGAAAACTCTGTTTGCTCCAGATCTGTCATGTAAACGGAATCTACGCATATCTTTTCCCTCTTACGTTTGTAGCCATTTAGCGTGTATTCAAAATGATTTTTAACGACCCTCACATCCAGCTGCAAACATTCTTGTGCATATGCCCGGCAATCCTCCCTTTTCAACCGCCGCAGCCATGCCTTATTAAATTCCAGTCGTATTCTGCCATCTTTCTCAATTTCTGCCACCTGTTCCTTGTACATATAAGTTTTTGCCCTCACCAGCAGTTTATACTTATGAAGTCTGCAATAAAGGAATAACTCTGCCGAACCATAATAGCGGTCGCATAGAAGCATCACTTTTTTTCCGGTCAACAGGTCCCGACAGTTTTCAAGGTGTTCATACAACATCGGAAGTTCAGATGTTTTGCACGGTTTAACCAGGGCATCCAGAATGACATGGTTAAGGACATCAACCAGAACAGAGCAGTTTGCCTGCGGTTTCTTGACTTTACTCTCATCAGTAATGGTCTTGTTGAGATATCCTCCAAATTTATTTTTCATCTCTTCGGAAGGAGGGAGGTCCATTTTCGTTCCGTCGCAGGCAAGAACGATCCAACCATCGATGGTCTGATAATCTTGATGCTCATAGAAATGTTGTGCGAACTTGCGAATAATGAGCGGAAACACATCCGGATTTGTTTTATTCAGGGCTTTAAACATAGCCTGTTTAGACACTTTGGGTTTCTCAACCTTCGAAAAATAGGAAATAATGTCTTTATTTGTTGTTTCGGCATGCCGGAAAGTATAGAATAGAAGAACATCCTGCAGGGTGATTTTTCTGGATTGTGTAAATCCCCTGACAGTAGTTTTGGCGGTGCTGGAGATATGATCGGAGCGAAGGATACTGGTCAGATCACCCAGCGCCGTTTTTACAGTAACAGCCTTGGCTCTATACTACATAGTCTCGTCATCATAAACGAG
>ONFK01000153.1 GCA_900317065.1 uncultured Bacteroidales bacterium | reverse complement strand
GAATTCGGCTTTTTTGTCGTCAGGTACCTCCAGACCGATGCTTTTGAGGATTTCATAAATATTTTTCATGCTTTTTCCTTTCTGCATTGCTTATATCCCGCTCTGCCTGCGGTTGAAAGTCAGCCGGATAACCTCCGGCGGGGTAGTTTGGGTATAAAAAATGCGCCGTGCAGCTTGGCATGACACATTGATTATTGAAATAAAGCTATCATTTGATTTTTGCCGGCTTTCCAAAGCTAACATCAACGCCCTTCCTGCCGTCAATGCTGATCCGCTCTCTCTGCTGAGGCAAGCCCATAGCCTTTGAGAACTCCGCGTATTCGTCTGACAGGGCGTGATATTTCGCTTTTTCAGCGAGGATATCGTCCTCGTTCGCCTCGCCCTTTTCGAGCAGCCCGATCTTCTCGCGCTTGCGGCGCATGCTCGTTTCCATGCGTCGCTGTCTTTGCAGGGCTTCATATACGGTGTATTCCTTGTCGCCGTACTTCTTCGGAGTGTTTTCCTCGGCATTCATGCGGTCAAGCTCCTCGTCGGTGTAGAGTCGCTTCGAAATACCGTCAAAGAACGGGTGAAAATCATGGTAGCAGTTCGCGCCCTTCAGACCGTCCACAGCTCCGTAGCCGCAGACCGTGACAAGCTGCTCCTTTGTGTATACCCTGCCCTGCCACGGCTGATGCGTCGGACGCGCGCCGCGGTGGTAGGTTATCTCAAATTTATCGGTGTCGAGCTGTTCGGCGTTGTCCTCTGTGATTTTCGCGACAACCTGGTTGAAGCCCGTCATCAGAGCGCGTCTTGCGGCAACCTCGACGCGGTTGATGTGCGTCCTGATCGTCTTGCCGTCGTCTGTTTCATAAACAACCGTACGCAGTCCGCTGTCGGTCAGCTCCTGTACAGCCTGCTTTATCATCGTGTTGTAGTCATACACACCGCTGAGCATACCGAACGCCGATTTGTCGAGCGTCTGCTGATAAACCTTTGACAGCGGCCGAAATGTTCTCGTGCCGTCGGGATTTTTCAGGGCAAAGCCGAGCGACTGAGTGATATTTTTGAGTTCTCCATTTGTCTGTTCCTTTACTCTCGCGATAAGCTGCTGCAGCTGCTTATTTTCGCGGAAGGGAATGAAAGATTGTCCTCGCTGACGGTAAATCGGCGCATAGCGCGCGTAATCCTCGGCGAGCACGTCCGAATATATCCGCTCGACCTCGTTCGCGGTCAGTTTCAGCGTGCGGCGAATGTGCCGCCTGATGACCTCTTTCGCGACGCCCAGCTCGTACAGACGGCTGATTTCCCAGTCAGCGGTTCGGGTAATGTCTTTGTTTACGGACAGCCTCTCAACGATATCCTGCATGATATTCAGCTGTAATTCGCGGTATAGCTTTGTCAACCTATCGGGTATGTATTCGAGCTCGTTCGGGTTAAGCATCAGTCAACCTCTGCCTGCTGCGGAAGGTTTTCTTTTGCCTTCGCGAGAGTCTCGTTGCGCCAGCGAGCACGGTATTCCTCGGGACGGAGCGTGCCGTTGGCGAGATCCTTTCTGTCCTCCTCGCGCTCGGACTGCTCGTCGTTGAGAATGCTGTCCTTGAAGTCGCAGGTGAATTCATAGCCGCTCTTTGTCAGGCGGTTGTGAAACGCGAGAGCGAAAACCAGATCGTCAAGGCAGGCTCTGAGCTGCTCCTGTATCTGATTGACGGTGTTGCGCTTGCGGAACTTTGCGGCGTTGACCTCTGTCGCGGACTTCTCCACATACTGAGGCTGAGAGAGGTCGCCGTAGGACAAGCCGACATCGAACTCAATTTCTCTCTTGTACTCCTCGAGCCCCGCGATAAAGCCCTCCTGTCTGAGCGAAGGAGAAAACTCCTTGTAAAAGTCGTCGGAATCGCCGTTGACGTCGACATACACCTCGTCGAGCTCGTAACCGCTGTCGGACTTCTTCACCATCGACACGTCGGCGTGAATCCTGCGCTTTGCACTCTCGAATTCATAGTCGAGCCGTCCGAACTGGATATCCGCTGCTCCATCGAGTTCGGCCAGATCAACTTCACATACTGCGATCTCTGCTTCCCGGGCATTTCCTTCCTCGAGACGACCTTCGAATGCAATCCCGTCGAACTGCCCTCCTTCCTTTGCGGGAAAGAATCGGACATAACTCTTTGCAAGCCCCGCTTCATCTTCAATTATCTGGGTGACTTCCCGTTTACCGGATCCCACTACGAGGTCGCACTGCTTTCTGGAGAGGAGAAGGTCGCATTCCCTGTCTATGGCAATCCGACTTTTGGCAATACGACTTTCCTATACACGGCCCATGAGGACGGAAACTATCGGGAGGGCGTCAGCAACGAGGAAGTAGAATCTCTGGGAACCCTTTTCCATGGTCCTTTCTCCGAGGGGAAACTGACGGCGTCTATCTTTCTGCAAGCCGCCGTCGATGAAGAGGGAGATGGTAGTTTCATCCCCGGACACGAGTACAATTTGCGGGCAAAATACCAATTGATGGTCCCGCTCGCCTTCACCGGAAACCTCGATGCGGAGCCCGTCTCTACGCCCGCCCTCCGGTTGGAAGGAGGCATTTATGGAGCGCCCGGAAACTCCACCCACAAGATCGAACAGAAAGTGGGAAGCACCCTGCCTGTAGATTGCAAGATCACGCCAGTCTTTACGATGGAAGGGGAAGAGCCGGAATTTCTGGATGATTTCATCCTCGATGCGCAGCACCGCGAGGTGGTGTTCTCCCATACGTTCCACGCCAAAAAAGACCGGTGGGAGGCAACCCTTTATTATTTGGTCACCCCCCTCCGTGGATATGGCGAATATTTAATGAAATCCGACAGCCAGCGGCTGATTATCGGAGATACCGTTCTTACCGCAAATGTGCGCTAAGCACTGAACTCCTTGATGCGCTGTTCTTCGGACAGGCGGCACACCAGGAGGCGGCCGTTTGATTCCGCGACGATATAGCCTTCAAGGCCTTCCACGACGACAGTCTTTTCTTCGGCTGCATGGACGAAACAGTCCTTGCAGCCGAAGAGCCTTACATCCCCGCCGACGACAGTATTGCCGTCCGCGTCGGGCTCGAGGTGCTCCTTAATGGAGCCCCAGCTGCCAAGGTCGCTCCAGCCCAGGTCCGCCGCAATCACATGGATGAGGTCGGACTTCTCCATCACGGCATAGTCGATGGAAACCTTCTCGCAGGTCGGGAAGAGCTCCTTCAGGGCGGCAGTCTCCCCTTCCGTTCCGAAGGACGGGGCGAGACGGTCCATCACGCCCGCAATCTGCGGCGCATAGGTGCGCATTTCCTCCATGATGGTCGAGGCCTTCCAGACGAAGATGCCCGCGTTCCAGAAGTAGTGGCCGTCGGCCAGATAGGCTTCCGCCGTGGGCAGGTCAGGCTTCTCCTTGAACTCAGAGACCTTGACGACCTTGCCCTGGACGGCCTCGGCGGCGTGGATGTAGCCGTAGCCGGTTTCCGGACGGGAAGGCGTGATGCCCACGGTGACGACGGCGTCGTACACTTCCGTGAAGGTGAGTGCTTTCTTGATGGTGTCCGCAAATGCGAAGGTCTTCAGTACCAGCGCATCCGCCGGGGTGACGACGATGTTGGCTTCGGGGTCTTTCTGCTGGATTTTCCAGGCGGCATAGGCAATGCAGGGGGCGGTGTTGCGGCCTTCAGGCTCGGCGAGAATCTGGTCTGCAGGGATGTCCGGAAGCTGTTCCCGGACCAGGGAAACGTAGCGCTCCCCGGTCACCACCCAGAAATTCTGCGGCCGGCACACGGGAGCGAACCGGTCGGCGGTGAGCTGAATGAGGGTGCGGCCGACGCCCAGCACATCGATGAACTGTTTGGGAACATCCGGCGTAGAGAGGGGCCAGAGGCGGCTGCCGATTCCGCCGGCCATGATCACGACATGTGTATGCATTTTTCAATAGTCTTGAATTACAAAGATAAGAAAAAAGCCCGACGCTTCAAAACGCCGGGCCTTTCGGGAAAAAGGTCTTATTCTTCGGGCCGATATTCCAGGATATCGCCCGGCTGGCAGTCGAGGGCTTTGCAGATGGCCTCCATCGTACTCAGACGGATGGCCTTCGCCTTGCCGCACTTCAGGATGGAAAGATTGGCGGGAGTGATGCCGACTTTCTCCGCCAACTCGCCGGAGGACATTTTCCGGCGGGCCAGCATTACATCGATATTGGTGATGATCGGCATACGGGGCTATTTCTGTTCCTGAGCGGGCTGCTCGTCAGCCTCGGGTTTGCCTTTCAGATAGGACGGAAGTTCCATGCCGGCCATTTTGAACAGGTCCTCCAGCGGGGGAACGCTCTTCATCATTCCGGAGATGAAGTTGGACGTGGCGGTCTTGCCGTCGGCGCTGTTGCCGCCGTCCCAGACGGTCACCTTGTCGATGTTGATGCCCTTGACGGCCTCGACCTGGGTCTTCACCAGTTCGGGCAGCTTGTCGGCGATCATCATCAGGACGGCCTTCTGGGCGTCGCCTTCCGCGGCTCCCACCAGGTTCTTGAAACCGTCGGCCTGCTTGGTCAGGATTTCCAGCATACCCTTTGCCTGGGCGTCCATCTTGGCGAAGATGGCGTCGGCCTCACCTTTCGCCTTGCGGCGGATCTGCTCGGCTTCGGCCTCGGCTTCGATGATTTTCTTCTGTTTGTCGATTTCAGCGGCGACCACGATATTGGCCTTCTGGGTGGC
>ONFK01000143.1 GCA_900317065.1 uncultured Bacteroidales bacterium | reverse complement strand
CATACCTTCGCCCGTACCTATGAAGCGGACTGGCACTTCGAACTGGTCGGTCAGGCCGACGACCACCCCGCCCTTCGCGGTTCCGTCCAGCTTGGTGACCGTGATGGACGTGATGTCGGTTGCGCGGGAGAACTCCTTTGCCTGCTGGAAGGCATTCTGCCCGGTGGAGGCATCCAGGATAAGCATCACATCGTGAGGGGCGTCGGGAATGACCTTGCGGCAGACATTGCGTATCTTGCCGAGCTCATTCATGAGGTCGATGCGGTTGTGCAGCCGGCCCGCAGTGTCGATTATGGCGACATCGGCGCCGCGCGCTACGGCGGCCTTCACCGTATCGTAGGCCACGGATGCCGGATCCGAGCCCATGGCCTGACGGACGATGTCCACCCCTGCCCTCTGTGCCCAGATCTCCAGCTGATCCACGGCTGCGGCCCGGAAAGTGTCCGCGGCTCCGAGGATCACCTTTTTGCCACGGCTCTTGTAGAGGTGCGCCAGTTTCCCGATGGTGGTGGTTTTGCCCACACCGTTCACACCTACCACAAGGATCACATAAGGCTTGTGGGCCTCCAGTGATTCTACAGAATTTCCGCCCTTTTGCAGAAGGGCGGAAATCTCGTCTCGCAGATAAGACACCAACTCGTCGAAGGAGGTGTACTTGTCTCTGCTTACTCTGTCTTCAAGGGCGTCCACCACTTTGAGAGTGGTATCGACGCCCATGTCAGATTCAATCAGGGCCTCTTCGATAGCGTCGAGGGTGTCATCATCCACCCTCGACTTACCGGTGATGGCCCGGGATATCTTCTGGAAAAAACTGAGTGCCAAGGCTTACTTCTTTGCGAAGAAGTCCTTTGCTTTCTCAGCCTCGACAAGCTGCTCAGTGAAAACGTAAGCGCCAGTCTTGGGAGATTTCTCCATACGGATGCACTTGACCATGCTCTTAGCACCGGCCTTTGCTGCGAATGTTGCGACGGCTTTCTTTGCCATATCTTATCTCCTTTAACAATTATTTGATTTCACGATGAACAGTGACTTTCTTGAGGAAAGGATTGTACTTCCTGCGCTCAAGACGGTCGGGAGTGTTCTTCTTGTTCTTGGTTGTGATGTAGCGGCTCATTCCGGGAACACCGCTCTCTTTCTGCTCCGTGCATTCGAGGATGACCTGCACCCTGTTACCTTTAGCTTTCTTTGCCATGATTCAATTATTTAAACAAGGTTAACAAGTCCTGCGTTCTTTGCTTTCTTGAGAGTAGCCTCGAGGCCGTTCTTCTCAATCTCGCGAATGCCCTTGCAGGACACTTTAAGGGTAATATACCTCTGCTCCTCTTCGCTCCAGAACTTCTTGTTCTTGAGGTTCAGGGAGAAGTCGCGCTTGGTGCGCAGTTTGGAATGGGCAACGTTGTTGCCTTTCATCCTCTTTCTTCCGGTTACTTGACAAACCTTTGACATAGTTTTATACTTTTAAAATTTTACTTTTCCAAATCTGTTCCACCTTATGTTCGACGGGAACTTCCGTCCCGCGTCGGTCGAGAGCCATATTACGGCCGGAGTCCCTACCACATGGTCTTCGGGGACAAATCCCCAGTACCTGGAGTCGAGGGAGTTGTGCCGGTTGTCTCCCATCATAAAGTAGTAATCCTGTTCGAAAGTGTATGTGCCTTCTTCTATTGCTTTGCGCAGATCCGACTTCTCGTAATCCCTTATGATGCGTTCGTAGAGCGGCAGTGTTTCCGCCGTAATCTCCACGCTTGCACCCTTGGAGGGGATGCAGAGAGGGCCGTACTGATCACGCGTCCATCCGAAACCTCCACCGTACGGGAAGACGAAAGTGTCTTCGCTGTCGATGTTCGGAACGATGTCCACCACCGTCGGAAGCGCCCGGACCTCTTCCAGCATCGCTGCCGTAAGGGGCATTGCCGGATAGCCGGGCAGGTTGCTGTCGTAGAACAGTTCCTTCACGTTGAGCCCGAGCTTGTCGATGGTCTTGGGATTGAGGGCTCCGCCCTTGGTTGTCACCTTGTAGCTGAGCTGAATCCCGGGCCAGACCGTCTGCTTCTCCCCGTTGACCCATACGAGACCGTCACGGACCTCGAGGGTATCTCCGGGAAGCGCGACGCAGCGCTTCACATAGTGGTCTGTCTTGTCCGCAGGACGGACGGTTACAGGACCTAGTCTTTCAATGATCTGTTCTCTTCCGTATATGCGCGAGAGCATGTAGTAATCAGCTGCAGGGTCCCTGCGCAGAACGGTGTCGCCGTTCGGGAAGTTGAAAACCACGATGTCGCCTCTTTTCACATTCCTGAACCCTTTGAGCCTCCTGTAATCGTTCTGGATCAGTTTCGAATAAGATTCCTTTCCGAAGATAGAGTTGTGCGTAAAAGGGATGGTCAGCGGGGTCTGAGGCACACGCGGCCCATATGTCAATTTGCTCACGAAGAGATGGTCTCCAGTGTAGAGGCTGCTCTCCATTGAGGAAGAAGGGATTTTGAAGGCCTGAAAGAAGAAAATATTGATGAACGTGACAACTACCACTGCGAAGATTATCGCGTCGAGCCATCCGTCTTTTTTCCAGAAACGCCACTTGACTTTCTTGCTCACGCAGAGGTCGAAGATGACGGCGAGACCGAAAAGCCACCAATAGTTCCCCAGCCAGATTACCCACAGCACATAGAGCAAAGCCCAAAACGAGAACTTCACCCACTTGTTACGGGTAATTTCCTTCAAGTTCACTTCACTTTACTTTACGGAGTTGATTATTGCTTCGAACGCCTTGGGGTTGTTCATTGCAAGGTCGGCAAGCACCTTACGGTTAAGACCGATGTTCTGCTTTGCAAGCTTACCCATGAACTGAGAGTAGCTGAGGCCGTACTGGCGGGCAGCGGCGTTGATACGCTGAATCCACAGAGCACGGAAAGCACCCTTCTTGCGACGACGGTCGCGGTATGCATAGGTGAGACCTTTCTCGTAAGTGTTTTTTGCTACGGTCCAGACATTCTTTCTGGAGAGGAAGTTACCGCGGGTTCTCTTGAGAATCTTCTTGCGGCGCGCCCTGGAGGCGACTGAGTTGACTGATCTAGGCATAATTGAACTTTTTTAGAGAACCAACAATTCTTTTACTCGCTTCTCATCGACTTTGTCGAGGATGGCGAAATGATCAAGATTCCTTTTCTGTTTCTTGGTCTTCTTGGTGAGGATGTGGCTGTGGTAAGCGTGTTTCCTCTTGATTTTTCCCGACCCGGTAAGCGTGAAACGCTTTTTGGCACCGGAATTGGTTTTAAGCTTTGCCATTGTTCTTTTGTTTTTATTAATAATTATATACTACCGCAAACACTGCGGACTATTTCTTCTTGACCGGAGCGATGATGATGTGCATCCTCTTTCCCTCCAGCGTAGGCATGTTTTCGGCCCTGCCGAATTCTTCAAGTTCAACGGCGAAACGCAGGAGCTGCTTCTCTCCCTGGTCCTTGAACATGATGGAGCGGCCGCGGAAGAAGATGGTGGCCTTCACCTTGGAGCCCTCCTGGAGGAACTCCTGAGCATGTTTCAGCTTGAACTGGAAATCGTGCTCATCGGTATTGGGACCGAACCTTATCTCCTTCAGCACCACCTTTGCGGAATTGGATTTCATCTCCTTGGCTTTCTTCCGCTGCTGGTAGAGATACTTCTGGTAGTCGAGTATCTTGCACACGGGCGGATCCGCCTTGTCGCTGATCAGGACGAGATCGAGTTCCATCTCGTCCGCCATGGCCAGAGCCTTTGCAAGAGGGTAGACACCCTGCTCGGGGATATTATCTCCGACAAGGCGCACCTGAGGAGCGGTAATCTGCTCGTTTATCGGTGACTCGTTCTCGTCGCGCTTCTGCTGGAAACGCGGATCGGGCTTGCGGGTCTTCTTGAAACCTGAAGGTTTCGGTCTGTAAGGTCCTGGCATCTAGGATAACTCTTCAGCAACAGCTGACTTAACATATTTAACAAAATCTTCCGCACTCATACTGCCCACGTTCACCCCTTCCCTGCGAACAGAGACGGTGCCGTCGGCTTCTTCCTTTTCACCGACAACCACAAGCAAAGGCACTCTGAACTGGGCTATGTCCCTGATCCTCTTGCCGAGTGTCTCGTTGCGGGAGTCTATTGAAGCGCGAATTTCGGAATTATTTAGCAATTCGCAAACTTTTTTTGCATAATTTTCAAATTTCTCACTGATTGGCAGTACTTTAACCTGCTCGGGAGCGAGCCAGACGGGCAGATGCCCGGCTGTATGTTCAAGCAACACGGCGGTGAAACGCTCGATGCTTCCGAAAGGAGCACGGTGAATCATGATGGGGCGCTTCTTGGTGCCGTCCGCATCGATATACTCGAGTTCAAAGCGCTCGGGCAGGTTATAATCCACCTGGATAGTTCCCAGCTGCCATTCACGGCCGAGGGCGTCCTTCACCATGAAATCGAGCTTGGGCCCGTAGAACGCGGCTTCGCCGTATTCAACCTTTGCGGGAAGACCCTTTTCTTCGCAAGATTCGATGATAGCCCTCTCGGCCCTCTCCCAATTCTCTTCGCTGCCGATATATTTTTCGCGGTTGACCTTGTCGCGCAGCGAGATCTGAGCCTTGAACTTGTCGAACTTGAACACCTTGAACACATACTGGATCAGGTCGATCACCTTCTTGAACTCGTCCTTGAGCTGGTCGGGACGCACGTACATGTGAGCGTCGTCCTGGGTGAAGCTGCGCACGCGGGTGAGGCCGTGCAGTTCGCCGCTCTGCTCATATCTGTAAACCGTGCCGAATTCCGCGAGGCGGATGGGAAGTTCCTTGTATGAGTGAGGAGACGATGCATATATCTCGCAGTGGTGAGGGCAGTTCATGGGCTTGAGCATGTATTCCTCACCTTCCTGGGGAGTCTTGATGGGCTGGAAGGAATCCTTTCCGTATTTGGCCCAGTGGCCGGAGGTCACATAAAGCTGCTTGCTTCCGATATGGGGAGTAACTACCTGCAGATAGCCGTATTCCTGGAGTTTTGCCCGGAGGAAAGTCTCGAGCTG
>ONFK01000142.1 GCA_900317065.1 uncultured Bacteroidales bacterium | reverse complement strand
TGCCTGCGTCCGGCGGCGTCGCTATACTGTCCGTTTTCGAATGTGGCGAAGGATGTGCCGGTCTTTCCGGCGACCTTGCATTTCGCGTTCTTGAGCCTGCGGGCCGTTCCCTCTTCGGTGACGGAAAGCAGCGCCCTGGTCATGGTGTCGGCGATGGCCCGTGAGCAGATGGATGCGTTCAGCACGCTGGGTCCTCTGCGGTCGGTGACGGTGCCGGCCTTTTCGATGTCCTCCACCAGATATGGCTTGACCATGCGCCCCTTGTTGGCGATGGCGTTGTAGAATGTCAGGATATGAAGCGGAGTTTCCTCGGTAGCATATCCGAATCCCATCGTGCCGAGAGTGGTGTTGGACCACATCTTGGACTTCGGATCCGGAATCAGGGGGGTGAGCAGGCCTTCGAGGTCGAAGTCGAACGAGTCCCCGAGCCCGTAGGAGTAGATTTTCTCTACATACTGACGGGGATTTGCTGCGTAGTTCTGCACCGCAAGAGTGCCGAAAACGTAGTTGGAAGAAATCTTGAATACGTCCAGGATGCTGATTTCCTTCGTCTTGTGTTCGCGCTCCCAGTCGAGTATGTGCACGTCCTGCTTCATCTTCGTGTTCTTGACTATTCCGTGGTTGGTCGGGATGGTCTCGTCAAGGCTCTTGTAGATGCCGTCGCTCATAACGCTGAGAAGGGTCACCGTCTTGAACACCGAGCCGGGCTCGCAGCGGCGGCCTATGGCAAAGTTCGTGATCTCCTCGAATGAATTCCCGCGGTTGGGGTCCCTGGAGAGATTGACCATGGCGCGGATTGCGCCGGTCTTGACCTCCATCAGCACGAGGCAGGCCCCGTTGAGGTCTTCAAGTGAATCGATGCGCTCGCGCAGCGCCCTGTCGGCCACGTCCTGGTAGTCGATGTTGAGGGTGGTGCGGAGGTCTTTCCCATCCACGGCGCGCACATAGCTGCTGTCATAGTTGCGCACCCTGCCGCGGTCGGTCTGCTTGAGGTATTCGCGCCCGTCCTTGCCGTGCAGGATGGCGTCGTAGCGCCCTTCAAGGCCGGGATTGCCCTTGATCTCCTCTTCGGGGAGGCCTTTGTTGTCGCGGACGAATCCTATGGTGCGGCGTGCGAGTCTTCCGTAGGGATATTTGCGGACGTTGCGGGTCTCCACAATCATCCCTCCCTTGTTGGCTCCTTCCTTGTAGAGAGGCAGGTCCTTGATCTTGAGCATCGTGCTGCGGTCGACGCCTTTTGCGACAGGCAGATATTTCCTGCCCCTTGCGCGGCCTTCCTTAATCTGGCTGAACATTTTCTCCGCATTCGTGCCGGGCACAAGCTCTGCGAGCCCCTGCGACAGCAGCCTGGCCTTTTCCATCCATTCCTGCTCCTTCATCTGCCCCTTCTCGCGGTTTTTCATCTTGCCGTACTCCGCCTTCATGACAGTGCAGTCCATGTGGATGTCGTAGATGGGGTAGGACATGGCGAGCAGCCGCCCGTTGCAGTCGATGATGTTTCCGCGGACCGGTTCCACCGTGCGCTTCACTATGCTTGGAGTGAGGGCTCCCGCAATCCTGGGTTCAGGTTTCCAGATGAGCTGGAAGTATACGAGCTTGGCTATTACGAGCACGGTGAGGACCAGCAGGAGGACATAGAAGATGTAGAGGACCATTCCGATTCTGTCCCTCTTCTTCTTGGTGCTCTGCTGCGGCAACTGCCTTATCTCGTTCTCTTCCATGCTAGTCTATCTCTATTGCCTGTTTCTCGGGCTCTTTTACCTTGGACCCCATTGCTTCAAGTCTCTTCTCGACCTCGCTGCGGCGACTCATCGAAGCCACCGCGAAAGTCTTGTCGGAGTATACTATTTCCATCTCCTTGATCCTGGCTTTGTTCTTCTCCACCTTGCTGAGGGCGTTCTCGGCCACCAGGCTCTCGAAGATCAATACCGCGAAAAGGAAGAAGGTGTAGGCGATGTGGATGAAATACCTGCCCGCATTGAGACGCAGTAGGAGGTTCCCCGTGATGATCGCGGAGAAGCCGTTGCGGAGGAGTTCCCAGAGGTCGGAGACCTTCCATTTGCGTTTCTGTTCCATGCGTCAGAGTTTTTCGGCCGCGCGCATCTTCGCACTGCGGGCGCGGGTGTTGTTTGCAATCTCATCTTCGGAGGGCAGTACCGGCTTGCCTCCGAGAGGCCTGAGTGGTGCTTCGCTCCTTCCGTAGATGTCTTTTTTCAACACTCCTTCGATGTTGCCGGAGCGGAAGAAGTTCTTCACCATGCGGTCTTCGAGGGAGTGATAGGTGATGACGACCAGGCGGCCGCCCTTCTTGAGGGACGCCGCGGCTCCTTCGAGGAACTTCTCGAGGGCCCGCATTTCCTGGTTGACTTCGATGCGGAGGGCCTGGTAGACCTTCGCAAGGAATTTGTGCTCGGCGAAAGACGGCAGGGCTGCTGCAAGGGCATTGTCGAGGTCGTCGGTGGTGAGGATGGGCTTCTGCTGCCTGGCAGCGGTGATAAGCCCGGCGACTTTGTGCGCATTATCAATCTCACCATAGACTTTGAGGATCTTTTCCAACTCGTTTTGCGTATACGAATTGACAATGTCCGCTGCAGTCTTGTCGCCCTGCACGTTCATTCGCATATCGAGCGGGGCGCTATAGCGGAAAGAAAATCCCCGTTCCGCCGTATCGAACTGGTGCGACGACACTCCAAGGTCTGCAAGGATGCCGTCGAGACCCTCCGGATGGTGCAGGAGGGTGTAGTTGTGTATGAATCTGAAATTGTTGTGTATCAGTGTGAAGCGGTCGTCGGCCGGAGCGTTTGCGGCTGCGTCGGCGTCGCGGTCGAAGGCCATCAGGCGGCCTTTCGCGCTGATTGCTTCGAGAATGCCTGCACTGTGCCCGCCTCCGCCGAAGGTGGCGTCGGCATAGCAGCCGTCGGGATTGGCAATCAGTGCGGAAATGCTCTCGCGAAGCAGGACAGGGTTATGGTACACGCTCATTGCAGACTTCTCCTATTTGTCGGAGAGGCTTTCTGCAATGGCAATGTATTCTTCGTTCGAGATGCGTTCTTTCTCAAATTCTTCCTTGGCCCAGATCTCGATCTTGAAATCATTGCCATAGAAAACCACTTCTTTGGTTACACCTATGGCATCGAGAAGTTTGCGCGACACGGTGATGCGCCCGAGTTTGGCGTCGGGCTCCACAACGTCGCGGTCGCGCATATATTCTCTCCAGAATATTGCGTGCTGTCTGTTGAAGAAATTGAGCTTGCTCTTTACCTCTGCGCTGGTGTGCTCCCACTCTTCGAGGGTGTACATCTGCAGGCAGGGTTCGAAAAGATCTTTCTTGATGACAAACCTCATGTCGCTCCCCGGAGGCAACATGCCCTTGAGCGGCGCAGGGAAGACCATTCTCCCCTTGTCGTCGATCTTGGAAGTATATTCTCCGATAAAAGTGACCATAATTCGTATACGCAATGGCACAAAGGTAGTAAAATTTTTCCACTTTATTCCACACTTTTACATTTTTTTCCACAAAGTTATCAACAGGCGCTTCCGTTCGTCACTTAAACGTTTGAATCGTTTATTCCTCCGAAATGCAATTCCTTCTGTTTCCGCACTTTGGCATAGGCGAAAAAATTGTTGCCCGGTTTTATGTCACTGCCGCATGTTTTTGATTGATTCCCACTGTCGAAATGCTTTTCTTGCAGCCATGAAGATCAAGGAATTGTGTGAGAGCGAACGTCCTCGGGAGAAGATGCTCTCAAAGGGGGCCGCCGCCCTGAGCGAGGCGGAGTTGCTGGCTGTGCTGCTGCGCAGCGGCACAAGGGAATCGGGGGTGCTGGATTTGGCGCACCGTCTGCTGAATATGGCGGAAGGAAGGCTGACGAAACTGTTCTGCATGTCCATGCAGTCCATGCAGAAACTGCCCGGAATAGGGCCGGACAAGGCCTGTTCGGTAATGGCGGCGTTTGAACTCGGGAGGCGTTTTCTGGAGGAAGAGGCGCGGCGCGGGGATGTGCCCCTGAACACTCCCCGCCGCATCTATGAGCTGATGGTGCCTTCTATGAAGGGGCTGACGCACGAAGAGCTGTGGGTGTTGTTCCTGAACAAGAACAACCGCCTTGTCGGCAAGCAGAAGCTGACTTCCGGAGGGATGGATACCACGGTGATAGACAATCGTCTGGTGATGCAGGCCTGCGTGGAGCGCTGCGCCGCGTCGGTAGTGCTTGTGCACAATCACCCTTCCGGCGATCCTCATCCGTCCCACAACGACATCGTCTGCACGGCACAGCTGCGAAAAGCCTGCTCTTCGTTCAACATCATCCTCCTCGACCATGTCATAGTCTGCGACACCACCTTCTGGTCCTTCGCTGACGAACGTCTCTACGGAGCATAAAAAATTTGTTTAATAGTAGGAATTTTCCTACCTTTGCGCTTGTGAGATATGAAGTATAGTGAATTGGAGAGATTGTTGAAGAAATGTGGCTGCTTTGATTGTAAACAATCCGGAGTGTCTCATCCTATCTGGTATAGTCCGTTGACCGGCCAACATTTTCGAATGAGTCATCATCAATCGGAAGAAGTCAGATATGGAACTTTAAGAAGCATTTTGAAACAAGCGGGAATCAAGATATGAAAACAGTTAAAGTATTTATTGAAATTGCTGATTTTGGCTATTCTGCCTATATGGACGACAACGATCTGAATTATGGGCTTATCGGTGAGGGTAAAACAGTAGAAGAAACTATGTCCGACTTTATGGTCGGATATAAAGAAATGAAGCGCTTTTTTGAATCAAGAGGGAAGGTTTTTGAAGAAGCGCAATTCGAATTCTATTTTGATACTGCCAGTTTTCTGGAGGAATATGGGAAGGCATTCAGTCTGGCCGGTCTGGAAAGAATCACCGGTGTAAACCAGACACAGTTGGGCCACTATCTTCACGGACGTCGCAAACCGACCAGAAAAACGGTGGAAAAGATTGAAAAAGGCGTAAGGGAGTTCGCCAGTAATCTTACTGCCGTGCATTTTGCATAAAAAAAGGTTCCGGGCAATC
>ONFK01000281.1 GCA_900317065.1 uncultured Bacteroidales bacterium | reverse complement strand
AAGCTTGTCATCGACTATCCCGGCTACAGCACTGGCATCGTCGCCAGCATTCCTTTCGAAAACGATCCGCTCGGCTTCTACAAGTGGTGGCGCAAGGGAGGACACGAAGACAAGGTCTATCTTTCCCTCGGCCGCCAGATCCAGTTGTTCCAGAAGGTCGCAATGATGGATCCGAAACTTATTCTCAAAAAAGACCTTGAACTTCTCCGCCGATAATATTTCGGCTTTTTCTTTGCTTTAATCGCGCAAAAGTGCTAAATTGGTGGTCAATTATGGACAACCAACTTAAAACCACATGTCTCCATGGCGAGCACGTCGCCCTCGGAGCCAAAATGAGCCCTTTCGCCGGCTTCGATATGCCCATCCAATACAGCAATATAACTGCTGAACACAATGCGGTCCGCAACGCGGCCGGCATATTCGACGTATCGCATATGGGCGAGATTTTCATCAATGGCCCCCAGGCCACTGAATTCGTCAACCACATCTTCACAAACGACGTCCGCACCCTCGTTCCCGGGCAGATCCTTTATGGAATGATGCTGTATCCCGACGGGGGCACCGTAGACGATCTCCTGGTGTACAAGGAATTCGCTCCCGATGCGTACCTGCTCGTGGTCAATGCCGCAAACATCGACAAGGATTACGAGTGGATGCTCCGCAATGCAGAAGGCTTCGAAGTAGGCATTCTCAACGATTCCGACAATTGGGGACAGGTCGCTGTCCAGGGGCCCGGAGCCGAGGCGGTTGTAGCCAAGGTGCTCGGTATGGACCTCTCCGGCTTGGTTTTCTACCACTTCGCGGACTTTGAACTCTACGGCAAACGGGCCATCATCAGCCGGACCGGCTATACCGGAGAGGATGGAGTCGAAATCTATGCGACTCCCGAGGCCATCGTGGATCTCTGGAAGACTTTCCTCGCCGCAGGCGTGGTCCCTTGCGGCCTCGGCTGCAGGGACACCCTCCGCTTCGAGGCCGGGCTTCCTCTCTACGGGGATGAACTCACAGCGGAAATTTCCCCCGTCATGGCCGGACTCTCGATGTTCTGCAAACTGGACAAGGAAGAGTTCATAGGCAAGGACGCGCTTGTGAAGCAGAAGGCCGAAGGCGTCGCCCGCAAGCTTGTGGGCATCGAGATTGCAGACAGGGCCATCCCGCGCGCGGGATATCCCGTAGTGCTGGACGACGGCACCGTGGTGGGCGTGGTCACCACCGGATACCATTCCATAACGCTCGACAAGAGTATCTGCTTCGCCCTCGTGGATGCCGCTTATGCGGCTCTGGGCACGGCGCTCAACATTCAGATACGCCACAAGGTATTCCCCGGCGTCACGGTCAAAAAGAGATTTTACCAGACAAATTATAAGAAATGAGCAAGATTTTAGACGAACTTCTCTACAGTGATTCCCACGAGTGGGTCAAGGTAGACGGAAACATCGCCATCATTGGCGTCAGCGATTTCGCACAGGAAGAAATGGGTGACATCACATATGTGGATGTGCCCTCGGAAGGAGACACTGTCGCAAGCGGCGAAGACTTCGGAGCCCTCGAGAGCGTCAAGGCGTCCAGCGAACTTTATTCTCCGGTCAGCGGGACCGTGGTCGCCGTTAACGAGGAGCTCGAGGACAAGCCCGAACTCATCAACGAGGACCCTTACGGTGCGTGGATCATCAAGGTGGAAATGAGCGACACGTCGGAACTCGACGGCCTGCTCAATGCCGCCGCTTATGCAGAAATCGCCAAGTAAGATGGCTGGATTCGCATATTTTCCCCATACTGAAGATGATATCCGCATAATGCTGGAGAGGATTGGCGTCCGGAGCCTGGACGATCTGTACTCCGATGTGCCCGCGGATTTCATCTACAAAAAGGAATACGAACTTCCGGATGCTCTCAGCGAGCAGGAAGTTCGTAATTTCTTTGACGGACTCGGCAGGAAGAATACGAAGTTGAAAGTGTTCGTCGGACAGGGCGCGTACGATCATTACGTGCCTTCCGTGATTCCCTACATCACCTCCCGTTCCGAGTTCCTGACTGCCTATACGCCTTACCAGTGCGAGATTTCGCAGGGAACCCTGCGTTACATCTTCGAGTGGCAGAGCATGGTCTGCCGCCTTACCGGAATGGATGTCTCCAACGCCTCGATGTACGACGGCCCTTCCGCCGCCGCAGAGGCTCTCAGGATGGCTGTCGCCTGCACTCGCAAGCGCAACAAGGTGGTTGTATCTACCAAGTTGATGCAGAACGTGCTCGACGTCGTC
>ONFK01000141.1 GCA_900317065.1 uncultured Bacteroidales bacterium | reverse complement strand
TTTGATGAAGCTCCTGCAAGTAGTACTTGCGCTTTCCATACTCATCGTGGTGCACGAGTTCGGGCACTTTACTTTCGCCAAGCTCTTCCGCATCCGCGTGGAGAAGTTCTTCCTATTCTTCGACGCGGGCGGCACCTTTCTCTTCAGCACCAAGCGCAGCAAGTGGTTCACCCGCATCTGCCCGTCCGCTCTCAAGTGGGAGACCGAATACGGCATAGGATGGCTTCCGCTCGGCGGCTACTGCAAGATCGCGGGCATGATAGACGAGAGCATGGACCTGGACCAGATGAAGCGCGAGCCGCAGAGCTGGGAATTCCGCACGCACAATCCCTGGCAGCGCCTGCTGGTGATGGCCGGAGGGGTGCTCTACAACTTCATCTTCGCCATCATCGCCTTCAGCCTGATCATGGCTGTCTGGGGGCGGAGCTACATCCCCAACAAGGGAACGCAGATCTATCCCAACGAGCTTGCGCAGGAGATGGGGTTCCGCGCCGGAGACGAGATTCTCTCCTTCGACGACTATGTTCCGGAAGATTTCGGGATGCTGCAGGCGGAGTTTGCTCGCAGGAAAGTGCGTCAGGCACGGGTCCTCCGCGGGGCCGACACCGTCACTCTCTATATCGACGGTTCGATGCTGGGGGCGGTTCTCGACACTCCCCTGATGTTCGACCTCGCAGTTCCGTTCTGCATCGATTCCGTGGCTGCGGACGGGGTGAATGCCGGATGCGGACTGCTCAAGGGCGACCGCATCACCGCAGTCGATTCGGTCGAGGTCAGCTTCCTGCAGGACGGACGCAGGATATTCTCCTCGAAACCCGGGCAGACAGTCGAGGCCACCGTGTGCAGGGATGGCCTGGAGATGGTCCTGCCCCTGCAGGTCGACAGCCTCGGACGCATCGGCGTCTACATGAAGAATCCCCAGATCCTCACACGCACATACCACGGCCTGGAGGCGCTTTCCGCCGGCCTCAGCTTCACCGGAAGCACCATCGGAGGATATCTGCGGGACCTCCGCCTGCTGGCGACTCCTTCCTCGGGGGCATACAAGTCCGTGGGGAGTTTCATCGCCATAGGTCAGGTGTTCCCCTCCGCCTGGAACTGGTATCAGTTCGTATACCTGCTCGGGCTGTTCTCCATCATGCTCGGAGTCATGAACCTGCTGCCCATTCCCGGGCTTGACGGCGGGCATATCGTATTCACCCTGTTCGAGATTGTCACCGGGCGCAAACCGTCCGACCGTTTCATGGTCGCCGCGCAGATGGTGGGCATGGTACTCCTGCTCGCTCTGATGCTGCTCGCCTTCGGCAACGACATTGGAAGATTGATACATTAAACAGATATGAAAAGAATTATTACCCTCATTTCCGTCCTGCTGGCCCTTGTCTCCTGCGGAGGCAGGCAGAAGGCACTGCTCCCCAATGTGAGCGGAAAGGCGGGAGAAGTCCTGGTCGTAATCGAAAAGAATGACTGGGAAGGTGCCGTGGGCAATGCCACGCGCGATCTTCTCGCCTGCGACTGTCCCTGGTTCATGATGCGTGAGCCACTCTACTCTCTGAGCAACGTCACTCACGGCGGCTTTGCCGATATCTTCAAGGTACACCGCAACATAGTGTTTTTCGACATCGACCCTCAGGTGGCGTCCACCGGCGTCAAGTATCTGCACGACGTATGGGCTTCACCCCAGGCAGTCGTGAACATCTCGGCGCCCGACGCGCAGACCGCAACCGAACTCCTGCAGGGCGAGGGGGCAAAGATTGTCTCCTTCATCGAACAGGCGGAACGCGACCGCGTGATACGCAACACCATGCGCTACGAGGAGAAGGACCTCGCGGTCATGGTCGCCGACATTTTCGGCGGATGCATGCACTTCCCTACCGGATATCAGTTCAAGAAAAAGACTTCCGACTTCATCTGGGTTGCGGACGAGAAGCAGTACACCATCCAGGGAGTGTTCGTATACCGCTACCCCGCCCTCGGCACCAAGGGGGACTTCAGCAAGGCCAACATCATCGCGCACCGCAACGAAGTGCTGCGCAACAACGTGCCCGGAATGTTCGACAATACCTATATGACCACCGGCACCGTTCCGGATCCTACCGTGGAGTATCTCAAATATCAGGGAAGAAGCTTCGTGCAGACCCGCGGATACTGGGAAGTCGCCAACGATTACATGGGCGGTCCCTTCGTGTCGCACTCCTTCTACAGCCCCGACGGAATATACGTAATCGTGTGCGACGCGTTCGTCTACGCACCGAAATATGACAAGCGCCAGTACCTCCGTCAGGTGGAATCTCTGCTGTATTCGTGGGAGTGGAAAGAAAAAATGGACGAAAAGTAGTTGCTTAATAAAAAAATATTCGTACCTTTGCACTCCTTTGAAATGCTGGTGGGTTCGTATAACGGTTAGTACTCAGGATTTTCATTCCTGCAATAGGAGTTCGATTCTCCTACCCACTACTGAAAATTATAAAAAAGTATAACAATGGCAAACAACGCATCAGCAGAGAAAGCCAATCGCCAAGGCGAGAGGCGGAAATTGCATAACAGGTATTATGCAAAGACTACCAGGAATGCCATCCGCGCAATCCGTACGACAACCGATAAGAAAGCTGCAGAAGCAGAAGCTCCCAAGGTTTACGCCATGATCGACAAACTTGCCAAGCAGGGAGTCATCCACAAGAACAAGGCTTCGAATCTCAAGAGCGGTATCGCGCTGTACATCAACAAGCTTTCTTAATTCACACAGGGCGCGGCTGAGTCCGCGCCTTTTTTTCGAGAAGTAGCGCAGTTGGTAGCGCACCACGTTCGGGACGTGGGGGTCGGGCGTTCGAGTCGCCTCTTCTCGACGAAAAAGTCCGGTTTTTCCGGACTTTTTCTTTGAGAAGAGGCGACATGGCCTCCGGCTGATGGGGGAAGAGTCCCCCAAACCCCCTCGGTCGCTTCGCTCCGAACTACCTTATTTCGACGGGAAAGCCCGCTTTTGTCGAGAAGAGGCGACCAGCCGCTCATCTTTTAGGGGCGCTGCCCCGAAAGGGCCTACTTGTTCTGTTCGGCGACGGAGGCTTCGTGGATGGTGTTGAAGATGCGCCTGATGAATTCGGTGTCCAGCCCGTATGCGGCGGCGGAAGCGGCAGCCTTGTCCAAAACCTCGTCCCAGCGGGAGGGCTGCACGATGGCTACGCTGTTTTCCTTTTTCAAGTCGCCGATGCTGCGGCTGACCTTCATGCGGGAAGCGAGAGTGAAAATCAGATTCTCGTCCAGTACATCGATCTGGGCGCGCAGGCGGGAAAGCTTTTCGTTGAACTCCTCGTCGGATGTCATGGCGTCACGGACCACCAGACTCTCCAGCAATTCGATGAGCGCGGAAGGAGTCAGCTGCTGGGCGGCATCGCTGAGGGCACATGAAGGGTCGCAGTGCGATTCTATCATCAGCCCGTCCAGGCCAAGGTCCATCGCCCGCTGCGACAACTCGAAAAGATACTCTCTCTTGCCTCCCATGTGGCTGGGATCGGCGAACATGGGAAGCTCCGGATAGCGGGAGCGCAGTTCCACCGCCATCTCCCACTGGGGAAGATTGCGGTATTTGATCTTGGACACGCTCGAAACTCCGCGATGTATGGCTCCGAGTTTACGCACTCCCTGCGCAGCCAGACGCTCGAACGCCCCGATCCACAGGTCTAGGTCCGGATTCACGGGATTCTTGACCAGCACGGGGATGTCGGTATCGCGAAGCGCTTCGGCGATCTCCTGCACCAGGAAGGGATTGGCGGTAGTGCGCGCACCGAGCCAGACCATGTCGACTCCATGCTTGAGGCACTCGAACACGTGGCGTTCGTTTGCCACTTCGGTGCAGATGCGCATCCCGTATTCCCTACGGACCTTCTGCATCCACTTGAGACCCGGGACTCCGGCGCCTTCGAAACTCCCCGGATGAGTGCGTGGTTTCCATATTCCGGCACGGAACACGTTGATGCCTATGGCCTTGAGGCCGCGGGCGGTTTCCATTACCTGCTCTTCACTCTCGGCGCTGCAGGGGCCGGCCACCACGCAGGGGCGCGGAGGCAGATGGAAGAATCCCCAGTCGTTCAGGGGAACGGTTTCGAACTTTGCTGCCATTATCTGATGATGCGTTTGATCTTGTTGCCTTCTTCTATGAGTTCCCGTATTCTGCCTTCGTCGTATGCGTCGATGGCCGAACGGAACTCCTTCATCTTCTCTATGTAAGTATCCATGACACGGAGCACGTTGTCGTGATTCATGGCAAGTATCGGCACCCACATGTCCGCGCTGCTCTTCGCAAGACGGACGGTGGAGGAGAAACCTCCGGACGCCAGGTCGAAGATGTGCTTTTCGTCCTTTTCCTTGTCGAGCACGGTGAGGGCCAGGGCGAACGAGGTGATATGGGAGATGTGCGACACGTATGCCACGTGCATGTCGTGGGCGTCGCTGCGCATGTAGGTAACCCTCATGTTCAGGGCGTCGTAGAGCTTCTCGACCAGTCGGACGGCCTTCGGCGAAGATTCCTCGACATCGCAGAGTATGCAGGCACGGCCGTCGAAGAGCCCGGGCATCGCCGCCCAAGGTCCGGAATATTCCGTGCCGGCCATGGGATGAGTGGCCACGTACTGCGACCTGGCCTGATGTCCGGCCGCCACCTGGCACATGGATTCCTTGACGGAGCATACGTCGATGACCACCTTGTCTGTCCCGACTACCCTGTCCAGCACCTGCGGAAGCAGCTTGCAGGCGGCTCCCACGGGGATGGCAAGCACTATCACATCCGACTCCGCGACACACTCGTCGATTCCGGCGATGCTGTCGGCAAGGCCTATGCGCAACGCAGCTTCGGCATTCACGCTTTCACTTTCGACACCGGTCACTCTGGAGGCGAACCCGCGTTTCCGAAGGTCCAGCCCCATCGATCCGCCGATCAGACCGAGTCCTACGATACCTACATTCATAACACGCTTTTTATCTTTACAAGTGCCCGTCCGAGTTTCTCCACGGTGGCGCAGAGCGAGACGCGCAAATACTTTTCTCCGTTGCGCCCGAATATGAATCC
>ONFK01000115.1 GCA_900317065.1 uncultured Bacteroidales bacterium | reverse complement strand
GAGAAGGAAACCCTCGAGCGCATCCCCGACAATGTGAAGAGCATCATCGGCAAGAAGCACATCAAGCTCTATATTATCAACGCCACCAAGATCGCTGCTGAAATCGGTCTCGGCGGACGCACCAACACCATCCTCCAGAGCGCATTCTTCCGCATCACCGGCATCATCCCCGCAGAGGATGCAGTGAAGTACATGAAGGACGCAGCCCTCAAGAGCTATGGCAAGAAGGGCGAGAACGTCGTGAACATGAACTATGCGGCCATCGACCGCGGCGGCGAGTACGTCGAGGTGAAGGTTCCCGCAGAATGGGCTTCCATCAGCGCGAAGTTCGAGAACCCCGGCAAGAACCGTCTGGCTCCCTCCTTCGTGAAGGAAATCGCCGACGTCGTGAACGCCCAGGAAGGTGACACCCTCCCCGTAAGCGCATTCCTCCCCTACGCCGACGGCACCATGCCCGCAGGCACCTCCGCATTCGAGAAGCGCGGCGTCGCCGTGAGCGTGCCCGTTTGGAACGGCGAGACCTGTATCCAGTGCAACAACTGCGCATTCGTCTGCCCTCACGCAGCCATCCGTCCTTTCCTGCTCACCGCAGAAGAGGCTCCCGCTGCAGAAGCCGCCGGAGTGAAGTTCGTGGACGGCAAGGCCAACCTCAAGGACTACAAGTTCGTGATGGCCGTATCCGTCGCCGACTGTACCGGTTGCGGCAACTGCGTGGACGTCTGCCCTACCAAGCCCGCCAAGTCGCTTGAAATGCAGCCCTACATGGATCACGTTGCCGACCAGGAAGCATACGACTACCTCAACGCCAAGGT
Source organism: uncultured Bacteroidales bacterium (assembly GCA_900317065.1). Lineage (GTDB taxonomy): Bacteria > Bacteroidota > Bacteroidia > Bacteroidales > UBA932 > Cryptobacteroides. Next base: position 5,006 of record ONFK01000115.1, on the reverse strand, counting down.
CGGCTACAAGACTCCTCTGGATCCCAAGAGCAATCTCAAGGCCGCTCAGTTCAGCCAGCCTCTGTTCGAGTTCTCCGGCGCCTGCGCAGGCTGCGGCGAGACTCCTTACATCAAGAACATCACCCAGCTCTTCGGCGACCACATGATGATCGCAAACGCTACCGGATGCTCTTCGATCTACGGTGCTTCCTTCCCCGCATCTCCTTACTGCACCAACGCACAGGGCCACGGACCCGCATGGGCCAATTCCCTGTTCGAGGACTTCTGCGAGTTCGGTCTGGGCATGCATCTCGGATCCGACCGCATCCGCGAGACAGTGGCTTCGCTGATGCAGAACATCACCGAGTGCGAGAAGTGCACCGAGGAAGTGAAGGCCCTTGCGAAGCAGTGGCTCGACGCTCCCAAGGATTACAAGAACACCCGCGAGGTGGCCGACAAGATCGTTCCTCTTCTCGAGAGCTGCACCTGCGACAGTTGCAAGAAGCTTCTTGATCTCAAGAACTTCATCGCATCCCGCAGCCAGTGGATCTTCGGCGGAGACGGCGCTTCCTACGACATCGGTTACGGCGGACTCGACCACGTGCTTGCCAGCGGCGAGAATGTGAACATCCTCGTTCTGGATACCGAAGTCTACTCCAACACCGGCGGACAGTCTTCCAAGGCTACTCCTGCAGGCGCCATCGCCAAGTTTGCCGCCAGCGGCAAGAAGATTCGCAAGAAAGACCTCGGCATGATGGCCATCAGCTACGGCTACGTTTATGTCGCCCAGGTGGCCATGGGTGCAAGCCCCGTGCAGTACATGAACGCAATCAAGGAGGCGGAGGCCTACGACGGACCTTCACTCATCATTGCATACGCTCCTTGTATCAACCATGGTCTGAAGGCCGGCATGGGTCTCAGCCAGAAGGAGGAGAAACTTGCAGTGGATTGCGGATACTGGCATCTGTACCGCTACAACCCTATGCTCGAAGGCACCGACAAGAATCCTTTCACACTGGATTCCAAGGAGCCCGACTGGAGCAAGTTCCAGGACTTCCTCAAGGGCGAGGTTCGTTTCGCATCGCTGTACAAACTCTTCCCCGATCGTGCAGAAGAACTTCTGCAGAAGACCGAAGAGTTCGCGAAGGTGCGTCTCGAAACCTACAAGCGTCTTGCCGGGAAGTAATCGGTCGCGCTGTTTTAGATAAACGGAAGCCCGCACGCTGCGGACTTCCGTTTTTTATTGATGGCCGCCCGCTTGTATGCAATATGAGGCTTTTTGCATACATCTCCCTTGAAAACTGTTGACTTGTATGCAAAACAAGGCTTTTTGCATACATCTCCCTTGAAAACTGCCGACTTGTATGCAAAATCAGGCTTTTTGCATACATCTCCCTTGAAAATTGCCGGCTTGTATGCAAAATCGGGCTTTTTGCATACATCTCCCCTGAAAACTGTTGACTTGTATGCAAAACAAGGCTTTTTGCATACAAGTCGGCGAAGGAAACGAAGGGATTATTTCAATTCTATATGAATGTCGCTACCGGATGCCCAGACTTCAGCGGTGCGGCCGTCGTCGAGCCGCAGAACCGCAGGCTTTTCCGGCTGGGGATGAAGTGCCAGAGGATCGGGATGAAATGCCCGGTCGGCCACGGCATACCAATGGGCTATCTGACGCGCGTAACCTTCAAAGACACGGCCGTTTTCCGTCAGCGAAATCTCACCGCGAGCACGCTCCATCAACTGCACCCCAAGCAGCCGCTCCAACTCCGCAATATTCTGACTCACCGCCGGCTGGCTGATTCCCAACTTATATGCCGCCGCAGTGAAATTGCCGCACTCCAGCACCGTCAGGAAAACCTTGATTCTATTGTCTTCAAGCATAATGCAAAGATAATACTTTTTTAAAATGCCGGCAAAGGGCTGGTCCGTGCCCCGAAAAAATGGGCCCGGTACCAGCATTGCCGGCATTTGTGCAGATATTTTATTAAATTTGTATCATGAAAATCGGTATCATGACAGCAATGGACCAGGAGTACGAGATGGCTCGCAAGGTCCTTTCAAACAGCAGCAGGCACGAAATCATTCCCGTTCACTGCGGATGGGGAAAAGTCAATTCGGCGGTAAACGCCTACAAACTGATCAGCGAGCATCATCCTGACTGCATCATTTCTACCGGATGCGCCGGGGGCATCTCGAAAGATGTACATCTGCTGGATGTCGTCGTGGCCGCACAGGTAGCTTATCATGATTGCTGGTACGGCGAGCCCAACGAGTATGGGCAGGTGCAGGGCTTTCCGGCCCGGTTCGAGGCGCATCCCGTCCTGCTGAACGCCGCCCGCAGCCTAGAGGATGACTGCGGTGCCGGCTTACGGACGGGCAATGCCCGTCCGAAGGCCAATCCCGCCAAGCTGCATTTCGGCCTGATTGCCAGCGGCGACCGCTTCGTGGCGGGGCCTGCCGACAACGCCTTCGTCCTCGGGCACTTCCCCGACGCCCTCGCCTGCGACATGGAATCCGGATCCATCTCCCAGGTCTGCCACATGTATGGCACTCCCTTCATCAGCATGCGCGTCATCAGCGACACCGCCGAAGAAGAAAACCGTCTCGGCCAGTTCGAAAACTTCTGGGAAACGGTCGGCAGCGAATCTTTCGAAATCCTGCAGGCCTTCGTCAACGCCCTTCCCGACACTATCTGAATCACATATAAAACATGAAACATCTTCTCAAGGCTACGGCCGTTCTGCTTGCTTCGCTCGCGATCATCTCCTGCGGCAGGAAATCCGAATCTTACCCTATGTTCTGGACCTGGATCGAGGACATCCCGTCCATCGACATGGAATCCGCCTTCACCCATATGGAGGAGGCTGGGCTCGATGCAGTGATGCTGCACGCCCCGTCCGTGGAGGCTTACAAGAAGGACGTGGAGATCGCCCGCCGGCACGGAATCAAGGTCTACGCATGGGTATGGACCCTGAATCCTCCCCGTCAGGAGCGCGCGCAGATGCTCGAGGAGCATCCCGACTGGTTCAGCGTCAACCGCAATGGCGAGAGCGTGGCGGATCACAAGGCTTACGTGAATTCCTATAAGTTCCTGTGCCCGGCCCTTCCCGAGGTGCGCGAGTATCTGCGGAAGAAGGTCGAGGATATAGTGGCCGTGGACGGCGTGGAGGGCATCTGCCTGGATTACTGCCGGCTGATCGACTGCGTGCTGCCTATTTCGCTGGCCTACAACTATAATCTGCGTCAGGATACCGAGGTCTGGCCGGAATACGACTACGGCTACCATCCCGCCATGCTTGAGAAGTTCGAGAAGGAGTACGGATACGACCCGCGCGACCAGGAGGATCCCTCACGCGACGAGAAGTGGTGCGAGTTCCGCTGCAACCAGGTGACCGAGGTAGCGAATTTAATGTGCGAGGTCGCCCACAAGGCGGGGAAAAAGGTCACCGCATCGCCCTTCGCGGCCATCGGGCTCGACAAGTTCATGGTGTTCCAGGACTTCGCGAAGTGGGATCTGGACATGGTCCATCCCATGGCCTACTGCGATTTCTACACGATGGATCCTTCGTTCGCGAGGGATGCCACCTTGAGCAACTACCTCGGCAAGGGCGAGGGCACTACCCTCATGTGCGGAGTTGACACCGAGCTTGGCGGAGATCCGGAGTTGATATTCGACAAGATGGATGCAGCCTTCAGCGCCGGTGCGCAGGGCATCTCTCTCTATACGGTCGAGGGTCTGACTTCGGCGGATCTGCGCGCCCGCTTCAAGGTCTACGCCGACAGCCTTCGCGCCGTGCGTGCTGCAGGCGAACTCCCTGAAGCTCCTGCAGTTGCGCCTTCCACCGATCCTTTCGATAACGCTTCGTTGATGGCAGTGGTCGAGCGCAACATGCAGCGCATGATCGCGAATGGCGCCATCCACGAGCGCAGCGTGAACGGGATGATTCCGGACGACCCTTCGGTCAGTTATCCGGCTCTGGAACTCGGTGAGTACGAACTCGTATTCGAGAACGAGCGCCTGCGCCGCTATCACGTCACCGATGCCGCCAGCGGCAAGACCCTGGAAGTCCTCTTCGTACTGTACGGCGATCTGATCTCCGGCTGGGATGTCCGGCTGCTGTAGGAATCCCGCCGAATCCCCCGTCGCCAGCCCCTGTGTATGCAGAGGCTGGCATTTTGCATACAAGTCGGGTGATTTGGAGGGGGATGTATGCAAAACGCCCGGTTTTGCATACATGTCGGGCGATTTGAAGGAAGATGTATGCAAAACGCCCGGTTTTGCATACAAGTCCGGCTGTTTGGAGGGAGATGTATGCAGAAAGGGCGGTTTTGCATACAAGTAAAATGTTTTTCAAAAAAGTATTGCTGGTAGAAGTAAAAATATCTATATTAGCGCAACGCCAATAGTGGCGGAGATTATGTGGAACATTAGAAAATGGCGTTATGAAAATTTCTTTCGCTCAAGCGGAGCAATTCTGCTCAAACACTTTTTCAAACAACAATCCCTTCTGGCACGTATGTACCCCGGGAAAACTGACCGAGATCTTATGCGAAACACCCGAAGATTTCAAGTTTTGTGTAACCCTGATTGCGATTGCCGCCTCGTATGCAAAAGTAAAGGTAATATCGTTTGAAGTCATGAGCAATCACATTCACGTATTGCTTGCCGGATGCACAAGAGAGGATTGCCTCAACTTTTTTAATTACTATAAAGCAAAGCTTCATCGCTACTATCTGAGTACAGGGCGATACAAGAATCTTTCAGGTTTTACCACAGACCCCATCCCCCTTCCAACACTTGAAAGTGTGCGACGGGAGATCGTTTACATCGCAAGAAACGGTTTTCTTGCCAGCGACAAATACCTTCCATATTCATATCCTTGGGGCACAGGATCATTGTACTTCAACCCCATGTCATATACAACTGACGCTCAATCATTCAGCGCTTACCCTTCGCGAGAGAAACAAAAAATGTGTCACGGAAGAATCCCGGATTTGCCGGACACGTTTCTTGTAAAGGACGG
>ONFK01000108.1 GCA_900317065.1 uncultured Bacteroidales bacterium | reverse complement strand
ATAAAAGTGTTGAGCGTTTCTGACGAGGTTCTCTCTACCGATCTTAACAATTCCTCATTGGTTCTTCGAATATGGGATGATGCTAAGAGCGTGGTTTTCCTCGGCGACTGCGGAATTCTTGAAGGCCGCAAACTCCTCGCCACCTATCCGGACGATCTGAACTGCGACTTCCTCCAGCTCGGTCACCACGGCAACAAAGGCCCGGAGAAATCATTCTACGATGCCGTTTCGTTCCATTATGCCCTTGTGCCTACTGCCGACTGGATATGGCATGCAGATTTGTATCCTTCGAATCCCGATACAGACGGCGGTGCCACTCGCAGTTGGATCGAGGAAAAGATTCCAGGCAAAATCATTACGAGCTATGAGCATGGAGACGTGTGGATAGACGAGTCCGGGAAGTACAGTTTTACCGGAAACACTATCGACGGCTTCATCTCCGGTGAATCAGACTATTTCAACTAAAACTATATACTTTATGAAAAAAACTCTAAAAAAAACGGACTATGAGAGTCCACGCTGCGAGCAGATAAGCATCTCCCCGCAGGCACAAGTGCTCCAGGCTGTCAGTTATAATTCTGTCACCCTGGAAGCATTCGGTATTTATGATGACAGTGATCCTTATTTCGAGTGATTATGAAGAAGACTTACATCCTGCTGTGCGCCTTGGCAGCCTTGGCAGCAGCATCCTGCACCGAAAAGGAAGACTTCGCTCCCGCAGGTGAGAAAGTCACCCGCGAATTCACAACCGTACTCACCAAGACGACTCTTCATACCGACGGCGCAACCGTATATTGGGAAGAGGGTGATGCTATCAGCATTTTCGACGGTTTCAGCAATAATCAGTTTGATATTCAAGGATATGACAACGGCAGCCCTTCAGCTTCCGCAACTTTCAGCGGTACTGTAGATGCTGGTGCTACTTCTTTCTATGCTGTGTATCCTTATTACGCTGGCAATAATCTTGTAGGTTCTACCCTTACTGCTTCAGTTCCTGCCGCGCAGACTCTCAAGACAGGTGGTTTTCAGTCTGGGGCTGCTGTGGCCGTGGCTTATACCACTGGCAATTCTCTTGCATTCCATCAGGCTACGGCTATCCTCGGTATCACCCTTGCTGACTACATGGACAATGTGGAGAGCATCGAGCTCAAAGGAAACAAGGACGAAGTTGTCGCCGGCAATGTCGATGTAACATTGAACTCTTCAGGTGACATCACTTCCGTATCTCCTTCCGGAACCGACAAGACGGTTACCCTTTCCGGTACATTTACTGCTGGTGAGACTTACTACCTTTCATTCATTCCCCAGACCTTTAGTACCGGCTTGACAGTGACTGTTACTTACGGGGGCGGTCAGACAGCGGTCGCTACCAGCAATAAGAGCCTTGCTACCGAGCCCGGAATGAGCTATCCTATCGCAGACTTCAGCAGGGTAGAACTGCCTGTTGTCTTGTTTGACAAAAAGAATTTCAACTACGATGAGGGAACGCCTCAGACGCTTCCTGCAACCTGCAAGAATGTTACTTCACTCGTTATTGACGATATTCCTGACGGCTGGACAGTTGTTTGGAATTCGGATCATTTTGATGTAACTCCTCCAACTCTGGCAGAGATTAAGGCTACTCCGCAGACAGTAGCACCTGCGGGTGTGGTAAAAGTCACCATTAGCAACGCCAAGTACAGTGGTAAGCTGGAAATCCCCGTGAGGTTGTATGGTATCAACAGCCTGAATGACCTGAAAGCCCTTCAGGATAATAATGTTATGGATACTCCTGCCAATGCTGCCCCTTATCTCGTAAATGCAGGTGGAGTGGAGGAGCTTACACTGAACACTGACTTGACACTGGTTACGAACGACTTAAAGAGCAAGGCAATCGCTCTTCATCACAATGCCTACCCCATCAACGGTAACGGAAGGACAGTGACTTATGATAATGTAACCGTTAGTGCATGGCCTACCGGTTTTCTCCAGAACCTTATGAATGATGTTCACGACATAAACTTTGCCGGATCAATAAAGAATACTGCTGCCAGCGCCAAGATTGGTGCCTTGGCTGCACGCGGATACAATATTTCCGGAGACGAAGTCGTAATCACTAACGTGACTAGCGATGTGGATATCACTTGGACAGCAGCAGCGTCAAACACCTGTATCGGAGGTCTGGTCGGTTGGATGGATGATTCTAACGAAGCAGGAAATGCAAGGAACAAGAGTATCACTTTCGTGAATTGTACAGTAAATGGTGATATTGCCATGAATGGAGAAGTGCTTTCCGCCGGAGGTATTCTAGGACAGGGAGAAAAGAGGGGTACTGTATCCACGGCATATACCACATTCAATGGGTGCACATATACCGGACAAATAACATATACGCCTGACGCAACTCAAGGCAGGAATACTCGAATAGGCGGTATAGTTGGCAATAGTGAGCGTCAACTTAAGGTAATTAACACCATTAGTGCAGGACGTATTGATGTTTATCTAGATAATAAAATATTCGGGACCAATGGTGCGCAGGCGATCGGTGGTTTCTTTGGCAGGTCAGCTAAACAAGCTACTGTGGATCCTCCTGTGTATATGGATTTCTACCTTGATAATTGTAGCACTTCGACGAATATTTATGTTTGGGGAACCAATGCCTCTGAATGGAAAAATGCCTTCCAAATTCGAGGATATGGGCTCTGCACACGAAGTGGACCTGATGCATCTGGCAACATTGCCGTAACCGGTGGAGCGTCAATTCATTATGATTTCTATGTTGCCCCGTAGGAGTTATAGTTAAAAAACTTTTGTTTGCAGTGCGGCTTCCACGCCGCACTGCTTTTTTTAAGAGTTACCTAAAACAACACTTCTCCGCAGACACCAAACCGGCCTCTCCCGTGTCTGCCACGCCCCGAAACCCTCTGCAGACACCAAACCGCCCCTCCCCGTGTCTGCCCAGTGCATTTGGGAACGGTCTCCTTTTACCTGCCGGACCTTTCCCGGTCAAATGCTATCCCACCACTTTCTATTGCCCATTCACCGGTCAAGGTCCTCCACTCAAAATCAGACCTTTCCCGTGCCTTCGCGTGCAATCCCCGCCTCCCATCCACCAAACCGCCTCTTCCCGTGTCTTCCAGGCGAAATCCCCGGCCAACCCTTCACTTTTTTTAAGTTTCCGCTGCGCAAACTTAAAAAATCGTACTTTATGGCATGTTTCCGTAGGTAAATATATGTTTGCTTTGCATATTATTGCAGTTCCAAATATTTATGACTTATGGAACAGATTTTAAAGCACAGCAAGTACATCGATCCGATGATCGACGTCGCCTTCAAACAGATCTTCGGCAAAGAGAAGAACAAACGCCTTATCAAAGAGTTACTGGAGCATGTATTCCATCAGGACATCACCGAACTCGAATTCGTAAATGTCGAGCATCCAGGCGAGTCCAAGGATGACCGAAAAGCGGTTTTCGACCTTCAATGCAAATCCCGGCAAATCGGAGACTTCATCGTGGAAGTCCAGGTGAAAGAACAAAAGCATTTTGACAAACGAGCTATTTACTACAGCACCTTCCCCATTACGGCGCAAGCGCCTCGTGGAGATTGGAATTATGACTTCAAACCAGTTTTCTTTCTGGGACTATTGAACTTCGCTCTTCCGGATGCTACAGGAAGGGATGAAGGATTTGTCCACCGTTACTCTATTAGAAACGATAGGAATGGAATGCAACTAACCGACGCCCTGCAGTTTGTCTTCATGGAGGTCGGGCGCTTCGACAAGCCTCTCAATGAATGTAATAGCTTTGAGGACAAATTCTTGTATTATTTCAAGAATCTTCCTAATTTTGCAATGAAACCGGAAACGCAGAATGACGGTTATTTTGAGCAACTGCTCGAAGCTGCGGAGTATAACAATATGACAAAAGCCGAAAGAGAAGCATACAATCGACGCCTTAAGATTCAGCGTGACAATTACGCTGCGGACGAATTCGCTCGGGAAAAGGCCGAGAGAGAAATCGCAGAAGGGCGGGCCAGAGGTCTTGAAGAAGGACGCGCTGAAGGACGCACTGAAGGACGCGCTGAAGGAGAATCTGCCAAGGCCAGAGATGTTGCAAAAGGGTTGATCAGGGAGGGCGTTTCCATTGATATCATCCAGCGTGTGACAGGTCTGTCGGCAGAAGAAATAACAGACTTAAATGATCAGTTTAAATGATCAGTAAAGTGCGGCACCTGCCTCACTTCCATTTTTGCCTTTCCTACTCGACTCTTTGAAAAGAGCGCCCGATTCTGTTGCGAATACAGAACAAAAATCGTAAATTTGAAAGTATTTATACTTTCATTTATGAAACGATTCTCTACATTGTTCCTGGCCGTTGCCGCACTGATGCTTCAGGTAAGCGCAACCGCCGCCCAGATTACCCAGAAAGACAAGGACCGCGCCGCGAAACTCGTGTCGCAGATGACTCTCGACGAAAAGATCGGCATGGTTTCCGGAAAGACCGACGGCTTCCACACCTACGCCGTTCCCCGTCTCGGAATCCCGTCGGTACAGATGGCGGACGGCCCGCAGGGAGTCCGCAACGTCAGCGGCAGGAATGTACAGAGCACCTTCTATCCTTGCGGAATCTCCGCCGCGGCGAGTTGGAACCGTGACGTGGTCCGGGAGATGGGCGCCGGGATAGGTTGCGCCGCCAAGGCCCACGGCGTGCAGATCATGCTGGGCCCCGGTGTAAACATTTACCGTTCAGCCCTTTGCGGCCGCAATTTCGAATATTACGGCGAAGACCCCTATCTTGCATCTGAAACGGCCCTGAATTACATTGAGGGCATGCAGGAGCAGGGCGTCATCGCCACCATCAAGCATTTTGCACTGAATCAGCAGGAATATGACCGTCATGGCGTAAGTTCCAACGCGGATGAACGCACGATGAACGAAATCTATTTCGCCACCTTCCGCAAGGCCGTCGAGAAGGGGCACGTCGGTGCCGTTATGACCAGCTACAACCCCGTGAACGGAGTGCATGCCGCCGAGAGCGATTGGCTCATTAACGACAACCTGCGCGCATGGGGCTTCGAGGGCATCGTGATGAGCGACTGGGTCTCCAACTACGACCCGATCAACTTCGCCACGGTGGGCGTAGACCTTGAGATGCCTCGTGCCTACGCGGCCCAGGAAGAGATGCTCAAGTCCTTGATTGCCAACGGGGTAGTGCGCGAGGCGGATCTCGATGCCAAGTGCATTCACATCCTTCAGACATTCTCCGCATTCGGCTTCCTGGACGGAAATCTCGATGCCGATCCTTCTGCAGAAGACAAGGCTCTGTCGCAGAAGCGTGCGTACGAAATCGCCCTCGAAGGACCGGTGCTTCTCAAGAATGAAGGCGGAATCCTTCCGCTCAAACCCGGCAGGAAGAATACCATTGCGCTTATAGGCCCCAATGCCAATGAAATAGTCTGTGGAGGCGGCTCCGGATGGGTGAACCCCGAAGACGGCAAGGGTGTTACCCTTTACGAAGGTCTGCGCTCGCTGGGCAAGAACTGGAACGTAGTGCTGCTCGGAACTCCCGATCCTGAAATACTCAGGAATGCTTCCGCAGTAGTGGTTTCGGCAGGGTTCAACCGCGATACCGAAAAGGAAGGCGCCGACCGCCGGTACGGCTTCAGGCACAGCTACCAGAACGAACTCATCAAGACCGTTGCTTCCTATAACGAGAACGTGGTCGTGGTCGCCAATTCCGGCGGCGAATTCGACATGGCTCCCTGGGCTGACGACGTCAAGGCCATAATCCTTGACTGGTATCCCGGACAGGAGGGCGGCAATGCGATTGCCGCAATCCTGAGCGGAAAGGTTTCCCCGTCCGGAAGACTGCCTTTCACCTTCTGGGGAGCTCTCGACAAGAATCCTGCACAGAAGTGGTATTCGTCCATGCCTCTCCATCCAAGTGCCGATCGTGACCGTTATCCTATCGCCGAATATGGTGAAGGCGTGTTCCTCGGATACCGCGCGGAGGAACATTTCAATGTCAAGCCCCTTTACGCCTTCGGCTACGGCCTGACTTACACCACTTTCGACTATTC
>ONFK01000139.1 GCA_900317065.1 uncultured Bacteroidales bacterium | reverse complement strand
GATGAGCTTCACGTTATGGGCGATTCCTGCCAGATGCTTGAGCGCATTCAGGATGAGAGCGGCGCTGGGGCCGAGCAGGGGACTAGTTTCGGCGGTAAGGATGGTGCCGTCGCAGAGTTCAATGGCGGCGGTTGCGACTCCGGCCCTGTCGAGCCTTTCCTTGGCTGCGACCGTTGCTTTGCGGTCGGCGGTGGAAATCTTCGCACGCTTCATGAGCAGGGCGATCTTGTTCACCTCGGCCTCAGTCGCCTTGCCGTCTGCGAAATTGCAGAGCGCGGCATAATACCTGCGGATGATTTCCTGTCGGGAAGCCTCGCAGCAGACCGCATCGTCGCTGATGCAGAAACCGGCCATGTTGACTCCCATGTCCGTAGGTGACTTGTAGGGCGCCTCACCGTATATGTCGTCGAAGAGGGCGTTCATCACTGGGAATATCTCGATGTCCCGGTTGTAGTTGACTGCAGTCTCGCCATAGGCGTCGAGATGGAAGGGGTCTATCATGTTGAGATCTTCCAGATCGGCCGTGGCGGCTTCGTATGCCAGATTCACAGGGTGGGTGAGCGGCAGGTTCCATATAGGGAAGGTCTCGAACTTGGCATAGCCGGCCTTGATCCCGCGTTTGTTCTCCTGGTAGAGCTGGCTTAGGCAGACGGCCATTTTGCCGCTTCCGGGACCTGGTGCGGTGACCACTACCAGCGGTTTGCTGGTCTCGACATAATCGTTCTTGCCGAAGCCGTCTTCGGAATCGATCAGGGCGACATTGTTCGGATAACCTTCGATGGTATGATGGTAATACACTTTTATCTGCATGGACTCCAGGCGCTTGCGGTAGGCCTCGGCGCTGGATTGTCCGTTGAAGTGGGTGATGACCACGCTGTTGACTTCAAGGCCCCTGGCGAGGAATTCATCGCGGAGACGGAGGACGTCCACGTCGTAGGTGATGCCGAGGTCGCTCCGCACTTTGTTCTTTTCGATGTCTACGGCGCTGATGACGATGATTATCTCCGCATCGTACTTCAGCTGCATGAGCATCTTCAGCTTGCTGTCGGGTTCGAATCCGGGGAGTACCCTGCTGGCATGGTAGTCGTCGAAGAGTTTGCCTCCGAATTCCATGTAAAGTTTGTCGCCGAATCTGGCGATGCGCTGCTTGATGTGTTCAGATTGAATCTTGAGATACTTGCTGTTGTCGAACCCGTATTGCATAATGGACTGTCTTGAATACGGGTTACAAAAATACGAATTTTTAGTTCAAAAATCAACGCAGCAGAGCAGAAAATCTCTATATTTGTAAAATATGGAAATCAAGAGAATACTGATAGCGGCTGCCGCATTGATCCTGACATGCGGCTGCAACGGCGGCAAAGAGGAGGAGGACACCAGATGGAAGGGCATGGACGCCGAAACACGCCAGAAATACTTCGTCAACATCTTTGCATACAACATGATGAGCACTTATTATCTCTGGAATGAAGAGATAAAGCCTCAGCTCGGCAACTGGAGCGTGACGGAAGACCCCGTCGCAAAGGTGAAAGCGCTCCGGTACAAGGATGAAATGGGCAGGGAGGTGGACAGATGGACACAGGTCACCGACGACTTCGAAGCCTTCCAGGGCAAGGTTACAGGAGATACCAAATCCCTAGGAATGGACTTCACCCTCTTCTATTCCGACTCCGAAAAGAAATATGTCGTAGTCGTGGTCAACTACACCTACCCGGGCAGTCCCGCCGAGGAAGCGGGGCTCAGACGAGGAGACAAGATCGTCGCCCTGAACGGAGAACTGATTACTCCCGACAATTATAAGGATTTGATTCAAAGCACATTGCTTGGCGGCGGAAATGTAACTCTGACCATGGCGGACGAAAGCGAGAAGACGCTCACGGCCCGCGAAATGTATCTCGACCCTGTAAACAGCTACAGGATCATCGAAAAAGACGGCAAGCGCATAGCATACCTGCATTTTACCGGATTCACCCTGAAATGCTGCGACAGGCTCGTGGAAGTTTTCAAGCATTTCAAGCGCGAAGCGGTTTCGGAGCTTATACTCGACCTCCGATACAACGGAGGAGGCTATGCCTTCACAGCGGAAGTCCTGGCTTCGATGATAGTGCCGGAAAAGGAAATCAACAACAGCAGCGTTTTCCAGAGAGAAATCTACAACTCTATTCTCGCCGATGCCTGGGGAGACACCAAATCCATCTTCCGCACGGAATTCCAGCTGGAAGAGGGGGAAGAGAAGATGACCGTATCTACGGCGGGCGCCAACCTCAATATCAACAAGCTTTACGTGATAATGACGGGCGGCACCGCATCTGCTTCCGAGAGCCTTGTCTGCGGCCTCATGCCTTATATGGACGTAACCATAGTCGGTCAGAAATCCCTCGGCAAGTATTGCGGAGGATTCATCGTGGACGGCCCTACCTGGTATGGATGGGCAAAGGACGACATCAGCACGGAACAATACGAAACCGCCGTGCAGGATGTCCGGAACTGGGGCATTTATGTCATGGTTTCCCGCTACGCCGACGTTTACGGCAACACCCCCTGCATGCCGGATGGATTCACTCCGGACCTGGAGGTTTCGGACGACCCCCTCGACGGCTTCCAGCTTGGAGATGAAAACGAGACCATGTTGTACACGGTGCTGCACGGATCCGCTCCCGCGAAAACGGCCAGACGCTCCGGAGGAAAGAACTTGAGCGCTTTGGAAGAGCAGATGCCAAGGCCTTCCGTCATGATACTCCCTGCAATAAGATAAAACCGCATAACATGAAATATATCAATCTGATACTCTCCGCACTGGCAATCTGCGCCTGCACGGAGCAAAAACCGGCAGTCTTTGTCGACCCTCTGATCGGATCGGGATTCCACGGCCACGTATTCGTGGGTGCCAACGTTCCCTTCGGATTCATCCAGGCAGGGCCCACCAACGTCACCCAGGGCTGGGACTGGTGCTCGGGCTATCACGAATCCGATTCGACGGTAATCGGGTTTTCGCATACCCACTTGAGCGGTACAGGCTGCGGCGACCTTCTGGACATTACCATTATGCCTGTAGTCGGCAAGGACCTTGCCTATGCCCGAGGCAGGAAGGACGATCCTTCCACCGGTCTCTGGTCGTTTGCCGACAGGAGCAGGGAGATCGCAGAGCCCGGATATTACAGCGTCCCGCTCACCAGATACGGCATTGTCGCGGAAATGACGGCCACGCAGCGCTGTGCCATCCACCGCTACACCTTCCCCGCATCGGATGAAAGCGCGGTAGTGATAAACCTCCTGAACGGAGGCAACTGGGACCATACCACCGAGTCCTCCGCCGAGATCGTGGGCGACAACGCGGTGCAGGGCTGGAGATATTCCAAGGGCTGGGCAAAGAACCAGAAATTATTCTTCTACATGGAGTTCTCGAAGCCATTCCGGAACTCCGGATTCATAGCTGCGAAAGATGACTACGGGAAGACTCAGGACAGGCTTTTCACACGTCTGGACTTCGACACGGCGGAAGGGGAGCAGCTGCTGGTAAAAATCGGCATCTCCGCCGTAAGCACGGAGGGAGCCAGGATGAACCTCGGCTCCGAGATTCATGGATGGGACTTCGAGAAGGTCCGCAGAGACGCCAGGGCCGCCTGGAACAAAGAACTGTCCAAGATCCGCATCGAGGCCGACGGGGACATCCCTGAAATCTTCTATACCGCGCTCTACCATTGCATGATAGCTCCTTCCATTTACAACGACGTGGACGGTTCCTACCGCGGATCGGACGACAGGATTTACGAGAAGGCGGACTTCGACAATTACACCACTTTCTCGCTCTGGGACACCTACCGTGCCGAAATGCCCCTGCTCTGCATCATCGAGCCGGAAAGGATGGACGACATGGTGGAGGCGATGCTCAAGATATGCGAACAGCAGGGTTTCCTGCCTATATGGCATCTGATGAGCAACGAGACCTACTGCATGCCCGGAGAGGCTGGCGTGATCGCAGTAGCCGACGCCATAGTGAAGGGATTTGACGGATTCGACCGCGAAGCAGCATTTCAGGCCCTCAGGAGTTCGCTGGACACGGTGTGTGTCGGTAACGAATTCCGCATCAAATATGGATTCGTCCCCTCCGACCTCTGCAGGGAGTCGCTGGGCAAGGACATGGAATTCGCCATCGCCGACGCCGCAGTCGCAAATGCCGCGCGCGCCCTGGGCAAGCACGAAGACGCCATCTTCTTCGACCTTCGCAGCCACAGCTACCGCAATTACATGGACCCCGAAACCCGCTTCGCCCGCCCCAGGATGCTGGACGGCAGCTGGCGCACCCCCTTCGATCCTTTCGGACACATCAACACGGACTACACCGAGGGCAATGCATGGCAGTACTCCTGGCTGGCGCCTCACGACGTTGACTGGCTGGTGGAATTCTACGGCGGCAGGGAGGGCTTCGAAGCCAAGCTGGATTCCCTCTTTACGGCCCCGTCCTCACTTGAAGAAGGCGCTGCACCGGACATTTCCGGCATGATAGGCCAATACGTACATGGCAACGAGCCCAGCCACCATATCATATATCTATATACCATGCAGGGCTTCCCCTGGAAGACCGCGGACAGGGCCAGGGAAGTGATGAGCACCCTTTACACAGCAGACCGTGCCGGGCTTTGCGGCAACGAGGATGTGGGACAGATGTCCGCCTGGTACGTGCTCTCCGCGCTGGGATTCTATCAGCTAGAGCCCGCTTCCACCCGCTTCTGGTTCGGAAGCCCCATCGTGAACAAGGCGGAAGTCAATGTAGGCGGCAGGACCTTTACCATAATCGCCCGCAACAATAGCGAGACGAACAAATACATCCAGTCAGTAAAACTGAATGGCAAGCCTTACAGCCTGCCATTCATAGATTACAGCGACATGAAGGCCGGTGCCAGACTCGAATTCGAGATGGGCGCCGAGCCGGCCCTCTGGTATTAGACCTTGAACAAAGCGCACAGGGCGTTCTCCAGGATGTATGCCAGGAGGACGCCCGTTATTATTGCCTGCCAGGGGAGTCCGACGACCGCAACCACGATCACGACTATGGAAGCGATGCTGACGATGGCATAGCGTTTCATCTTCGTGACGGCATCGGCATGAATGTCCTTGCCGAACTTGAGCGAGAACATGGGAATCTCGCATACG
>ONFK01000147.1 GCA_900317065.1 uncultured Bacteroidales bacterium | reverse complement strand
AGAAAGGTCTCCCAGATCTCCGGGGACATTTTCAGCTCCCCCTCCTGAGAGTTTGCGATCAGGTCCCGCAGGAAGGTGTTGATGCGCTCGCTGTTGCGCTCCCCGCAGGTGAGACGGATGCGCTCCGGCACCTGCCCGGCGGTGAGAAGCCCCGCCCGGATGGCGTCGTCCAGATCGTGGTTGATGTAGGCGATCCGGTCGCAGAGACGGACGGTGGTGGCCTCCCGGGTGTCGTCCGGGGCGCCGTGGGTGTGGTTCAGGATGCCCATGCGGGTCTCATAGCAGAGATTCAGACCCCGGCCGTCCCGCTCCAGCAGATCCACCACCCGGAGGCTCTGCTCATAGTGCTTGAAGCCTCCCTCGTAGATCTTGTTGAGGGCCCGCTCCCCGGCGTGACCGAAGGGCGTGTGGCCCAGGTCGTGGCCCAGGGCGATGGCCTCCGCCAGATCCTCGTTCAGCCGCAGGGCCCGGGCCACGGTGCGTGCCAGGCGGGTGACCTCCAGCGTGTGGGTCAGGCGGGTACGGTAGTGGTCTCCCTCCGGCTGGAGAAAGACCTGGGTCTTGTGCTTGAGACGGCGGAAGGCCTTGGAGTGGGTGATGCGGTCGATATCCCGCTGAAAGCATGGGCGGATGTCACACTCCGCCTCCGGGTGCAGACGGCCCCGGCTCGCTTCCGAGAGCACGCCGTAGGGCCCGATGAGCAGATGCTCCAGCTGTTCGCGTTCCAAACGGGGACAAGACATGCCGGATCCCTCCGATCCTCTTCACATGAACCCCCTAACGATAGATCGCCATCTAATTCACGTCCGTTCTGGCCACTGATCCAATGGTTATCCCATCCACAGCCTCCCAGCCTGTAAAATGCATTTTCCCTACATCCGGAGGAACTCCCGGATCCTTGATCTTTTTGCCCTCACTGACAGCAAATCTGCGATACAATGTATTTTCTCCTTTTACGTAATCAAGCCCCAGTTCCCTGGCGGCCGTAGCCCGTGTACGCCGTTTCGGCCTGAATGGCAGATACAGGTCTTCCAGCTCTGCGGAGACCACGCAGTTTTCGATTCTCGAACGAAGTTCATCCGTCAGGGCTCCGGCCTCGGAGATGGTTTTGAGCACCGTCTCCTTGCGCTTTTCCATTTCGGCAAAAACATCCACCCAGTGCTTCAGCTCGGCGACTTCGCTGTCGTCCATCCCTCCGGTCTTTTCCTTGCGGTAGCGGCTGATGAACGGGATGGTATCACCCTGCGCGAACATATCGGCACAGTTCTCGACCTGCCAGGTCTTCAGGCCCATCAGTCCGGCAATGTGATTGATGTATATCTCTTTCATATCTCAGTCTTCTGCTGTTATCTTCTTAAGTTCTTCCCGGTACGCCGCGAGAATCCTGGATCTGGAAATGAAACCAAGATAGATTCCCTCGCGGGTCAGGACGGGCAGCCGCCATACTTCGGTACGGTCGAACTTGCGCATCACGTCCTCCATCCTCTCATCTTCGTACACGACTTCGGCAGGACGGTGCATCAGGTCGCGCACGTGAAGTTTCACGGGGGCGTCCGGCTCGAACATGTGCTTGCGTATGTCATCCATCTCGAGCACACCATGGAAACGGCCGTCGTCGCCTATTACCGGGAACACCGCCACCGTACTGCCGGAAATGATCCCGGACACGTCCTGAAGCCTGTCGTCCTCCTTGAGCCTGGGATACTTGTCCCGGATGAGGTCGCGGGTGCTGAGCAGGGTGAGAACCGCATGGTCGCTGTCGTGAGTGAGGAGGTCGCCGCTCTGGGCGATGCGCTTCGTATAGATAGAATAGCGTTCCTTAATGCGCGTGACCCCGTAAGACGTGGTGGCGCAGAGGATAAGCGGCAGCAGGAGTTCGTACCCTCCGGTGATCTCGGCAATCAGGAAGATTGCCGTCATGGGCGCCTGCATGACGCCCGCCATTAGACCGGCCATTCCCACCAGGGCGAAGTTCTGCTCGGGAAGGGACATCCCGCAAAGATTGACGGTACGGGCCACCAGGAATCCGAGGATGGCGCCTTCGAACAAAGTAGGGCCGAAAGTGCCTCCCACTCCCCCTCCGCTGTTGGTAAGCGTCATGCTCACAACCTTGAGAAGGAGCACGAATATGAGGAACAAGGGCATGCCCCAGGGAGAATGCAGAAGGAAGAGCAAGGGATTGGGATCGCTCCCGAGTCTGAGTTCCCCGCCATTCAGCAGCTGTCCTATGGAATCGTAGCCTTCACCGAAGAGCGGGGGGAAGAGCCATACCAGCAGAGTCAGTCCGGCGCCGCATACGATCCAGCGCACCCAGGGGCTGCGGAAATCGTTCTTCAATTTGTCTTCCAGCCAGAGAGTGAAACGGGTGAAGTACTGGGACACCAGGCCGCAGAACACTCCGAGAAGCAGGTAGAACGGCAGATTCCCCATGGTGAAAGGGGCCAGCGAGCAGGAAAAAGGAGATTGTGCTCCCATAAAGACGTACGATACTACCGTTGCGGTCAGCGTGGACACGAGCAAAGGCATTATCGAACTCATGGAAATATTGAACAGCAGAATCTCCAATGTGAAGAGGACTCCCGCCAGAGGGGCTTTGAAAATACCCGCGATTGCGCCGGCCGCGCCGCAGCCGAGCAGCACGGTGACTCCCCTGTAGGAAAGCCTGGCCATTCGGCCTATATTGCTGCCGAAGGCTGCCCCCGTGTAAACTATGGGAGCCTCTGCACCCACGGAGCCTCCCAGACCTATGGTGATTGCGCTGGTCAGAAGCGAAGACCACATATTGTGCGGCTTGATGCGCGATTCATTCCTCGATACGGCGAGCAGCACTTTGGTCACACCGTGACCTATATTGTCCTTGACGAGATAGCGGACAATAAGAAGGGAAATCAGCATGCCGGCTGCAGGGAACAGAAAGTGCGCTCCTCTTATAAGGGAGTGGATAAACTCTATCACACGCAGCAGCAATACAGCGGCAACTCCTGCGCAAAGCCCCACGAGGAGACTGAGCAGCAGGAGTTTGGCATTCTCGCTTGGTTTTATGTAAGGGAGTTTCATTTTGCGGCTAGTCGCCGTCCACCCCGTCGTCGTCACCCCCGTACTGGGAGATATTGTCGTCGGGAAGGGTGCCTGCACCGGCATCCGCATCGGCGGAAGGGCCTGCAACCTGTTCGTTCTCGGCATTTTCCTCTCCTTCAAGCCAGCGTTCTATATCGTCGAGATCGTCTGTTTCCACCTTGATCTTGACAAGGCAGATGGAATCCGGCATTTCGATGGTGACGGCATAGAAAGGAGTCCCGTCGGGTTTGGTGTATTTCGTAAGGTCCTGAAACCAGTCATTGAAACCGCCTGGATACTTGTCATTGAATGCCGCAGCGAGTTCGTCCGACATGTTTTCGTAACTGATTACGCGTCTCTTCTTGGTGTCTTGTGGCATAGTGTCTTTAATTTGCTGCAATATTAGAGCAAACTTTTCGATTTTGCAATAGCAAAACGCTACATTCTTTCAGGAAGTTCGATTCCGAGAAGCGCCATGCTGTTTGCAAGTACCTGAGAGACAGCATCAATCAGCACCAGACGGCTGTCACGCAACTTCACGTCGCTTTCCCGCAGTATCTGCGTATCGTGGTAATACTGGTTGAACTCCTTGGCAAGGTCGTATGCATAGTTCGCCATGACCGCCGGCGAGAACGAAGCAGCCGCTTCCGCCAGCTTCTGCCGGTAGAGATTCAACTGCTGCACGATGCGTATCTCCTTGGGGCTGAGTTCGACATCAGCGAGTTCCCGGACATATCCGGCCTCGTCGGCTTTCCTCAGTATGGAACGGATGCGGGCATGGGTATACTGGATGAAAGGTCCGGTATTGCCGTTGAAGTCGATGGACTCCTTCGGATTGAAGAGCATCTTCTTCTTGGGATCGACCTTGAGGATGAAATACTTGAGAGCGCCGAGCCCTATCATGTGATAGAGTTTCTCCTTGTCCGCTTCGGGAATGTCGGCAAGTTTTCCGGATTCCTCGGACGTAGCCTTGGCTTCCCGGTACATATCCTCGATGAGATCGTCGGCATCGACCACGGTGCCTTCACGGGACTTCATCTTGCCTTCGGGAAGTTCGACCATTCCGTAGGACAGATGATATATGCGTTCCGCCCAGTCGAAACCGAGCTTCGCCAGCACGAGTTTCAGCACCTGGAAATGGTAGTTCTGCTCATCCCCGACGACATAAACGTGGGAATCCAGATTGTATTCGGCGAACCGTCTTTCGGCGGTGCCCAGGTCCTGGGTCATATAGACGGAGGTTCCGTCGGAGCGCAGCAGCAATTTGCGGTCGAGACCGTCGGCGGTGAGGTCGCACCACACGCTTCCGTCCGGATCTTTTACGAACACGCCGCTGTCCAGCCCCTTCTGCACGAGTTCCTTTCCGAGAAGATAGGTGTCGTGCTCATAATATGTCCTGTCGAAACTGATTCCGAGCGCCTTGTAGGTCTGGTTGAATCCATCGAAAACCCAACCGTTCATTTTCTCCCAGAGCGCACGCACTTCCGGATCGCCCTGCTCCCACTTCACCAGCATCTCGTGGACTCTGTCGATGACGGAAGGATCCTCCTTCTCCATCTTGGAGAATTCCACGTAGCAGTCGCCTACCAGATGGTCGCCCTTCTTGCCCGTGCTTTCGGGAGTCGCTCCCCCGAAGCGCTGCTGCCATGCATACATGCTCTTGCAGATATGGACTCCGCGGTCGTTCACGAGGGTAGCCTTGATGACTTCGTTTCCCGCGGCGGCGAGCAGGCGGCTCACCGAGTCGCCCAGAAGATTATTGCGGATGTGTCCGAGATGCAGCGGCTTGTTGGTAGTGGGAGAAGAGAATTCCACCATTATCTTCTTTCCCGTGGAAGGAAGCGAGAAGTAGTCT
>ONFK01000163.1 GCA_900317065.1 uncultured Bacteroidales bacterium | reverse complement strand
GGAGGTGCAGAACAAGAAGTTCGTCTATACCGTCGGCAAGGACAACAAGGTGAAATACACCGAGATTCAGGTAGATCCGCAGAACGACGGCAACAACTTCGTGGTGACCAGCGGTCTGAACGTTGGCGACAAATACGTGACCAACGGCATCACGAAACTCACCGACGGAATGGAAATCAAGAAAATCGCCGTCGTCCTGAATACTAATAATTCCGGCACCGGCAATATGGGAGACCGTCCTATGGATGTTCTCAGTGCAGATGGAAAGACAACCATCCTGGACAATGTTACCGGACAGACTCTAGCGGATGGTATGGATGTGGCTGCAGGCAATACTCAAGTCCGTATCATCTGTGATGAAACCGGCGGCGGTGCTATATACATTACGAGCATAACCGTTACTTACGGGGCAAAATAATTGATTATGATCCGCAGAATCGCCATCTCGCTCGCAGTGGCCGCCGCGTTTTTAGTCGCGGCGGCCTCTTGCCAGCCTGCCTCGGACCCCGTCGACTACGAAGCGACGGTGGTCCCCAAGAGCAGCGTCGCCGACAGTGACGACGGATTTACTTATGTTACCGTGACGGCAAAGGGCGAGTGGTCGATTGAATTGCAGTATCCTTCGGAAGGTCCCGGGGACTGGGCCGTGATGGACCCCTCCAGCGGTAAAGGCAGCAAGACGGATGTCCGCATCCGTTACAGCCAGAACGAAGAGGATGATGCCAGAACGGTGACGCTCCTTTTGTTCTCCGAAGGCAGGCAGGTGCACTCCGCGACCTTCACCCAGTTCGGGCAGGCCCCCCAGACATCCACTTCGGACGGATACGACACCACCACCGCAGGCTGGCTTGAACTCCCCGAGACCAAGGCCGGCGACGGCTGCGTCTTCCTCCCGCACGACATGGAGGGGAAGAAGTATCTGAACAAGGCCCAAAGCGGCGTGCGCAACTGGTCCTGCTACTGGTGCTACGACGAGCATGTCTCCTACTGGGTGGCATATCCGCACAACAACGCGCTCATCGGCAGGGGAGAACGCTCGAATGCCTGGGGAGTGTTCGACCCGCTGCTGCCCTCCTTCCTGCAGCCGAATATGGCAAATACTTATGGCGGAGGATGGACAAGAGGACATCAGATTCCATCTGCCGACCGCTACAACGACAAGGCCAACCGCTCCACCTTCTATCCTACCAACATGACCCCGCAGGAGTATAATTTCAATGCGGGAATATGGGCGAGACTTGAAGGGCAGATACGCTCATATGCCGGCAGTTCCGACACTACCTACGTGGTTACCGGCTGCGTGCTGGAGGGCTCCAACCGCTGGAGCGGAAACAATTCCGGATTCACGGTAAAAGTGCCTTCCGCCTATTTCAAGGCCGTGCTTCAGAAGAGTACGAGCACTGCTGTCGGCCATAACGGATGGCGCGCGGCGGCCTGGTATCTGCCTCACGATACGTCGATTGCGGGCGGCAGTTACTATGACTATGTCCTTTCAGTCGACGCCCTCGAGAAGAAACTCGGCTATGACCTGTTCGTGAATCTTCCTTCCGCCGTAGGCGCCAAACTGGCTGACGAAATCGAAGCCGATTGCACCTGGGCCAAATGACAACCAGAAACAATAACCTGAAAAATGAAAAGATACATTTACATCCTGATTGCAATCCTGCTGATCGCGGCCCCTTTCCGGGCGGATGCGGCGAAGCACCGCAGCTACGTGATAGGATTCTACAACCTCGAGAACCTTTTCGACACTGTCCACGACGAGGGCAAGAACGACTACCAGTATCTGCCCGACGGACAGAACCAGTGGACCGAGGCAAAATATGCCAAGAAACTCCATAACATGGCGACCGTGATCCGCGCCATGAAGGAAGACAACGGGGCATGGCACGCAGTGCTCGGCGTATCCGAAATTGAAAACCGCCATGTGCTGGAAGATCTCGTTTCTCAGCCCGAAATCGAAGAGGCCAATTACCAGATCGTCCATTACGACGGCCCCGACCGCCGCGGCGTGGATGTGGCTCTTTTCTACAAGCCGGAGGTTTTCAAACTCATCGCGAGCGAATCCATCCCCTTCACCTTCGAGCCTTCGCGCATCGACTGGAGCGAATGGACCCAGGAAGAGAAAGACAACTTCCGCACCCGTGACGTGCTCATGGCGCGCGGGACCATCGACGGCGAGATGTTCGCATTCTTCGTGGCCCACCTTCCTTCCCGCCTGGGCGGCAAGGGAGCCGACCTCCGCCCCCGCGGAGCCGAAATCATCTACCAGCGTGCAATGGAACTCCAGAAGGAATTCCCCGGCATCAAGATAGTCGTGATGGGAGATATGAACGACAACCCCACTGACATCAGCATGACCGACTTCATGCGCGGCAAGGAAAAGATTGACGAGGTGACCGACGAGGACTTCTTCTCTCCTTTCCTCAGCATGCTCAAGGCCGGATTCAGTTCGCTGTACTATCAGGGAGGCGGCAATATCTACGACATCATTCTCGTCAACAATGCCGTCGCCAATGCATCGAAAGGCTCATTCCAGATCCAGCCCATAGTGCAGAAGAAGTACTACGGCCGCGTATTCAGCAAGCCTTTCATGACGAATCAGAGCGGCCAGTACAAGGGAACCCCTCTCCGCACTTTCTCCGGCGGCGCTTTTGTCGGCGGATACTCCGACCACTATCCGACCTATATAGTCATTAAAAAATAGATTCTCCGCCGGCACCAGTCGGTTTAGAACGACAACCAATAGAATATGAAAAGAATAATACTATTTCTGACAGCCATCCTGACGGGCATTGTGCTGAGCGCACAGCCTACGGGCGGCGTCAAGGGTATTGTAATCAACCGCAACGGCCGTCAGCCTGTCGAAAATGCGAAACTGACCCTCATGCAGGGGGCCGCGCAGGTGGCTACGGCCACTTCGGGTGAAGACGGATCGTTCTTCATCCCCGAATTGGAGAACGGCATGTATACCCTTGTCGTCGAGGCCCCTGAATTCCTCGAAAATCAGGTCCAGGTGACCGTGAACGACGGATATGTGAAGAACATGTTCAACATCTCCCTCATCGGCATACAGCGCGTGGCGGAGGTGGATGACGATTCCTTCGCAGCCTTCGACATGGACGATTCGGGCTACAACGACAATCCCACCATCCTCTTCGGCAGCAACGACGTGTTCAACAACATCGCCGGCTACAACTTCAGTTCCGTGCGTTTCCGCGCCCGCGGCTACGCCTCCGAGAGCCAGGATGTATATCTTGCCGGAGTGAAGATGAACGACGCCGTCACGGGATACTCTCCCTTCTCCCTCTGGAGCGGCCTCAATGAGGCGATGCGCAGCAAGGAGACCACCAACGGAGTGGAGATTTCCGACTATGCCTTCGGCGGATACAACGGCGTGACCAACATCTTCGGCAATGCCACCAACGTGCGCAAGGGCCTCCGCGGAAGCGTCCTCACCAACAGCACCCTGTATCGTCTGCGACTGATGGGTTCATACGCGACCGGCCTTATGGACAACGGCTGGGCCCTCGCATTCAACGTGAGTGCCCGTCTCGGCGGAAACGACTGGATCGACGGTGTCTACTACCGTTCCTTCGCATACTATGCAGCGGCCGACAAGGTATTCAACGATACGCACAAACTCGGATTCGTGTTCTTCGCCACTCCCGGTCAGCGCGGTGCGCAGAACGCATCCACCCAGGAAGTCTACGACCTTGTGGGTGACAACATGTACAACTCCAACTGGGGCTACCAGAACGGCAAGGTTCGCAATGCACGCGTCCGCAAGACCAACGAGCCCATCGCCATCGTGAAGTACGACTACACTCCTTCCGACAAGTTCAATGCGAGTGCGACCGCCCTCTACCGTTTCGGCAAGAACGGCTACACCGCCCTCGACTGGTACGACGCCCAGGACCCCCGTCCGGACTACTACCGCAACCTGCCCAGCTACTTCTACGACGACAATCCCGACATGAACCGCAACAACGGCATGAAATGGGGATGGGCGAATGAAGTCTGGACCCATGCGGACATGTATCCCGAACTCACGCATATCAACTGGGACCGCTTCTATCATGTCAACCGCATCCAGACCGATGCCAGCGGCAAGAACCGTTCGAAATACGTCCAGGAGGAGCGCCACGTGGACCAGCGCGATCTCAACCTCGCAGGCACGTTCAAGTATCGCCCTCAGGACAACATTACCGTGACCGGCGGCCTGAATGCCCGCATCAACAGAACTGAGTACTACAAGCAGCTGGCCGACCTTCTCGGAGGCGACTACTTCGTGAATATCGACAACTTCGCCGAGCGCGATTTTGCGGCCACTCCATACAAACTCCAGAATGATCTGGATTACTATATGAAGCACGGTGCCGCCCAGACACTGGTCAAAGGCGACAAATACGGATACGACTATTACGCGCAGGTCCGCAACTACGGTGGGTGGGTGAACGGCAAGTTCACTTCCGGTAACTTCAGCGCCAACATCGGCGGCCGCATAGGCTACGAGAGCTTCTGGCG
>ONFK01000074.1 GCA_900317065.1 uncultured Bacteroidales bacterium | reverse complement strand
TAAGACTTGTGGTTGAATATTACAAAATTAACAAAATATTAGTACTTTTGTAAAGTTTTTTAAAATTTTTTAAAAAATGCGAGAGAAGAGACTGTCCCTCCGGGCCAAATTGTTCCTGAGCCTGATTTCGATAGCGGTGGTGCTGCTCATATCCAGCATCATCTCCGTCCTTGAATTCAGGCGCATGAGCTCTTATATATCGGATATGGTCGCCGACAATATCGAGAGCATCAACGCGGCCCAGAAGCTGTACGACGATGCCAACGGCTACAATCTCGCAATTCTTTCGGTTGTCGGCGACGATACTTCTTCCGCCCTTCCAGGCTTCGACGAAGCGTCTTTTTCCTCGCGCCTGGACAGCCTACGCTCTTCGGCCCCCAATACCATTGTGGCCCATCTGGCTGATTCCGTGCAATATGCGTATGCCGCTTACATGCTGACTTCCCTCGAGCTGGAAGACGTGCTGGTTTCGGATTTCATCGATACCAGATCGTGGTATTTCGAAAGGCTCCAGCCCCGCTACAACAGGCTGCGCCACGACATCGACGCTCTCTCTAACTCCATCTACGACGAGCTCGAGAACAACTCGGAGACTTTCCAGGGCGCTTTCTACAGGAGCATCATTCCCGGAATGGTCGCGGTCGCGGTCGGGCTGCTGCTGATGGTGATGCTGATGTTCTTCCTGGAATCCAACTACATAAAGCCCGTTTACCGCATGCTAGGCTCTCTTGGCAATTATCGCAATTTCGGCAGGGACTATACCTACAGTTTCGACGGAGACGACCAGCTCAGCGGCCTCAACACCTCCGTAAAGGAACTGACGGAAGAGAACAAGAATCTCAGAAAACGCATCTCCGCGATGAAGAGGTCCTTCCATAAAAAAGACAATGCCTGATGAATTGGAAGACGATCATCAGGAACGTAGGCTACGCACTTCTCGTGAGTGCGTTGTTCATGCTTGCATCCTTGCTGATCGCGATTTTCGGTAAGGAGGATACGGCGATAGCTCCGCTCAGCATCAGTTTCCTCCTCACCTTCATTTTCGGAGTGTTCCCCTTCATTTTCGTTCGGAAGAACGCCGCCATCACGATGCGGGAGGGCTACGTCATCATCGTTCTCTCCTGGCTGCTGTCTTTCATTTTCGGAATGCTCCCTTATGTTCTCTGGGGAGGCCCGTTTTCAGTGATCAACGCATGGTTCGAGAGCGTCTCGGGCTACACCACGACAGGAGCCAGCATCCTGGAGCAGGTGGAGTCTCTCCCGAAGTCGCTCCTGTTCTGGCGCAGTTCCACGCATTTCATCGGCGGCTTGGGGGTCGTCGTCTTCCTGCTGCTTATCATTCCGTCTTCCAGCCCGATGCGGCTGCGTTTGACGAATATGGAACTGTCGTCCCTGTCGAAGGATTCCTATAACGTGCGTGCCAACCAGACGGTCTATATTTTCACGTCCGTCTACCTCGGGATGAATGTCGTGGCGTTTTTCGCCTACTGGATTGCCGGAATGACGCCTTTCGACGCCATCAACCACGCCTTCAGCGTGTGCGCGACCGGCGGATTCAGCAGCAGGGACCTTTCCATCGCATCCTTCCATTCCCTGCCCATTACGCTGGTGACGATGTTCTTCATGTACGTGGCGTCGCTCCATTTCGGAATGCTGTATATCAGTGTGGTGACCCGTTCGCTCAAGCCGCTGAACAATGACGTTTTCAAGTTCTACACCATCACTCTGGCAGTAGGATCCATACTGGTTGCGGCCGCCCTGAAGGGCAGCGGTGTCATCGAATCTTGGTACTGGGCTCTGATAGACGGCAGTTTCCAGCTGTTGAGCTATGCGTCCACCACGGGTTTCGCCATCTGCGACAACAGCATCTGGCCGCTGTTCCCCACGGTGCTCATCCTTGTGCTTGGCATCCAGTGCGGTATGGCAGGATCCACGACGGGAGGTGTGAAATCGGATCGCATCCTGCTGGTATTCAAGAGCACGTCCGTTCATATCAAACGGTCCGTCAATCCTTCTACGGTGAACGAGGTGCGGCTGAACGGCAAGCCCGTCAGCGACAGGGATGTCGAGCCTCACGTGCTCTACGTGGCAGTCTTCTTCCTGGTGTTCGTAATATCATCCCTTCTGTGCCTGGCATCCGGATCCGGGAACGCGAACGCTATACTGGGTACTCTCTGCTGCCTCGACAATGTAGGCCCCGCTGCGGGTTCCCTGGGCACATTCGGCAACTACAATGCCGAGCCTTCCCTTGCCAAGTTCTTCTATACGATAGACATGTTCATGGGGCGCGTGGAGATTTATCCCGTGCTTGCAGTCGCTTCGTTCATCTTCAGCAGAAAGAATCGATAGATGGACCGAAGCGATTTCCTCTACAAAGAATTCTCCCGCCGTTTTGCGTATGAGCCCACGCCCTGCCAGGACGCCCTCATGCACAAGATCGCGTCCTTCCTTACCGGTGACGACGGCGATATCCTGGTAGTGAACGGATATGCCGGAACAGGCAAGACTACGGCAATTTCCGTGGTCATAGACGCCCTCGAGGAACTCAAGCTCCACACGGTGCTGCTTGCTCCTACCGGCAGGGCGGCGAAGGTGCTCTCCGGAATGGCCCGCAGGCCGGCGTTTACGATACACAAGCATATCTACCGTCAGAAATCCGTAGGGGCCGACGGATTCGGACAGTTTTCTCTGTCGCCGAACAAGGCCAGGAACACTCTTTTTGTCGTCGACGAAGTGTCCCTGATCGGCATCGACGAGACCGCTCATCAGGGTACAAGCGCCTTCGGCACCGGAAATCTCCTGGAAGACCTGATCGCCTTCGTGCGCGCAGGGAGCGACTGCCGCCTGATCATGATAGGAGATGCCGCACAGCTCCCTCCCGTGGGCCTGGACGCCAGCCCGGCGCTCAGCCCGGACTATATGGACGGTTTCGGAGGGGTGGATTATGCGGAGCTCACCACGGTGGTCCGGCAGGCGGGCGAGTCCGGAATTCTGCGCAACGCCACCAGGATCCGGGAAATGATTAGGGCCGCCGAGTCCGGGGAGGATCCGGGAGCCCTGAAACTCGATGTCCGCGGCTGCGGCGACATTGTCCGCATAGGCGGAGGTGAACTGATAGACAGCCTGTCTTCCGCATACGGAGATTATGGGGAGGAAGGTACTATCATTCTCTGCCGTTCAAACAAAAGGGCCATACGCTACAATCTGGGCGTGCGTGCCCAGGTCCAGTACAAGGAAGAGCGTCTTGTGCGGGGCGACAGGCTGATGATAGTCAAGAACTGCTATCAGTTCGTGCAGGATGTGGAAGGGATGGATTACATCGCCAACGGCGATATGGCCACGCTCGTGCGCATACGCAACTACGAGGACCGCTACGGCCTGCATTTCGCCGACGCCGTGCTCTCCTTTCCCGACTACGGCGAGAGGGAGATAAAGGCGAAAGTCTGTCTGGATACTTTGGAAAGCGAGTCGGCCTCGCTCACCTATGAACAGCAGAATCAGCTGTATCAGGGAGTGTCGGCAGACTATTCTGCCCTGTCGACCAAGAAGGCGCGTTACGACGCGGTCCGGGAAGACCCTTACTACAATGCCCTCCAGCTGAAATATGCCGAGGCGATTACATGCCACAAGTCGCAGGGAGGGCAGTGGGGCTGCGTTTTCATCGACTGCCCGTTCTGGCAGGACGAGCAGACTCTGGACGACCTGAAGTGGCTCTATACGGCAATGACACGTGCCGTCGAGAAAATATATCTGGTGAATTTCAATGACAGATTTTTCGTATGAAACTGCTGCTGTTTATACTTGCTTCGATAGTCAACCTGACCTACAGTTCCGATTCCACCCGCTTCGCCTTTACGCGGGATAACGACCTGTATGTGTGCGAGGCGGCTTCAAAGGACACCGTCCGTCTCACAAACGACGGCTCCGACGTCATCCTGAACGGCTATGCTTCCTGGGTGTACTACGAGGAAATATTCGGGCGTCCTTCCCGCTACCGGGCCTTCTGGTGGAGCCCGGACGGCCGGAAGCTGGCTTTCTACCGTTTCGACCAGACCGATGTTCCGATGTTTCCGATTTATTCCGCAGTCGGTCAGGACGGAGTCCTTCACGAGACCCGTTATCCCAAAGTCGGAGAGCCGAATCCTAAGGTCCGCATCGGCATCATCGACCTTGACAGCCCCTCCGAAACGGTGTGGGCGGATTTCGACGAAAACGAGGACCAGTATTTCGGCACTCCTTTCTGGAGCGACGACGGCAGATATCTCTACGTCCAGCGCGAACCCCGGGTGCAGCAGCATCTGGACTTGTTCAGGGTGGACTCCGGCGATGGAAGCAAGTCCTGCATCTATTCCGAAGACAGCGAGACCTGGCTCGAATGGATAGAAGGGATGCTGTTTTCCGACAAGGGCCTTTACATGGTACGGGATTTCGAGGGCGGATGGGAGCAGATTTACTATCTTTCGTACGACGGGAAAGAGCTTAAGAGGCTTACCGACGGAAATAACTGGAGGGTGAGACTCCGCAAGCTGGACAGGAAGAACGGGGATCTGTATTTTGTCGCCGAAAGGGATTCCAGGGTGATGTCCTACATGTACAAACTCGGCAGGAAAGGCCGCATAACGCGTCTCACGCCTGAGGGTTTCAATGTGGAAAGCTGCTGGTTCACAAGGGATATGAAAAATGTGTACGCACGACTTTCGAATGCGAGGACCATGGTCTTCGAGTGGTCCGGCAGGGCTCCCGGCAGCATTAAGGGCGAAGAGGATTCAACCCGTTTCGCTCTCCCTCATCTCATCAGCATCAAGGCTGAAGACGGGCAGGACATGTATGGCAGGATCACCTATCCCAAGGGCTTCGATCCCTCGAAAAAATATCCCGTTCACTTCGAAATCTACGGAGGACCGAATACCGCCTATGTGTATGACCGCTGGCGCCGGCCCGATACCTGGTTCTGGGAGAACGGAATCATCAGCATCGTAGCCGACTGCCGTGTCGCGGGACATGGCGGAAGGGCCGGCAGAGACCTCTCCTTCCGCGACCTGACCACAGTGCCCGTCAGGGATTTCGCGACCTGGGCGGAGTGGGCGGCGAGCCTGCCGTACGTAGATGCCGGGCATATAGGAGTGGAAGGATTCTCGTTCGGCGGGACTATGACGGCTATGCTGCTGATGCGTCATCCGGACCTGTTCTGCTGCGGAATAGCCGGTGGAGGAGTCTACGACTGGCAGCTCTACGATTCACATTATACCGAGCGCTTCATGCTCACCCCGGAATTGAATGCCGACGGGTTCGAAAGGTCCAGGGTGCTTTCCTACGCCGCTGATTTGACGGACGGCGTGCATCTTAAACTGACCCACGGCACGGGTGACGACAACGTTCACTTCCAGAACACCCTCCAGCTGGTGGACGCCCTTCAGCAGGCCGGCCGTCAGTTCGATCTGATGATATATCCTGACGGAATGCACGGATACCGCGGCAAGCAGGGAGAGCATTCCCGCGAAGCGGACCATCTTTTCTGGCTGAAACACCTTAAAAATCAATAAATTTCACTATATTTGACGATAAACCGCATAAATATGGCAGATTATATTTCCAGGGCCGAAGCCTGGCTCACAGGGGACTTCGATCCCGAAACCAAAGGCAAAATCATTGAACTTCGCAATTCAGACCCGGCAGCCTTCGAGGATGCTTTCTACAAGAATCTCGAATTCGGTACGGGAGGCCTTCGCGGCATAATGGGCGTGGGCACCAACCGCATGAACAAGTATACGGTAGGAATGGCCACCCAGGGACTTGCGAACTACATCCTGGCCCATTGCGAGGGGGATGACCTGCGCTTCTGCATCTCCTACGACAGCCGCAACAACAGCAAGGAATTCGCCAGGATCACGGCCGACGTGATGTCCGCCAACGGTATCCATGTCTACATTTTCGACAATATACGTCCTACTCCCGAGCTCAGCTACGCCATCCGCCTGAAGGGCGCGGTAGCCGGCGTCATGATCACCGCTTCGCACAACCCGAAGGAATACAACGGATACAAGGTGTTCTGGAGCGACGGCGGGCAGATTACATCTCCCGTCGACAAAGACATCGTGGCAGAAGTAAACAAGATCACCGAGCCTTCGATGGTGAAGTTTTCGGCAGGGGAGCGCTGCGGCAGCATCGATATCATGGGCGCCGATGTCGACGAGCTGTATCTGCGTGATATCCTTTCACTTGCGATGTCTCCCGAGGCTTGCGGACGTCACAGCGACATCAAGTTCGTATACACTCCTCTCCACGGCTGCGGCGTACGCCTCGTGCCTGAATGCCTGAAGCGCCTGGGATTCAAGCATGTCATCCATGTTCCCGACCAGGATGTCAGCGACGGCAATTTCCCGACCGTGGTATCTCCCAATCCGGAAGAACCTGCCGCAATGAAGATGGCCCTCGAAGCAGCCGACCGCGAAGGCGCCGACATCGTGATGGCGACTGACCCCGACGCCGACCGCCTTGGCATAGCCGTGCGCGACAACGACGGCAGGATGGTGCAGTTCAACGGCAACATGACCGCCACCCTGCTGACTTACTACATCCTCAGCAGGCGCAAGGAGCTTGGAACTCTCGGCGAGGGAAAGTATCTCGTGAAGACCATCGTTACCACCGAATCGATACGCGAACTCGGAGAGAAGTTCGGAGTGCCGTGCTACGACGTGCTCACGGGCTTCAAGTACATAGCTGAAGTTGTCAAGCGCAACGAGGCCACGGGCGAGTTCGTATGCGGCGGCGAGGAAAGCTACGGGTTCAATGTCGGGCAGTTCGTTCGCGACAAGGACGCCCAGACTGCCTGCATAATGGTTGCGGAGTGTGCCGCCTGGGCTGCGGATCAGGGGCTGAGCATGTATCAGCTGCTGCAGAAGGTATATTCGGAAATAGGATACCGCAAGGAGCATATGGTATACATCGTGCGCAAGGGTATCAGCGGAGCGCAGGAGATCGCCGATATGATGACGGCTTTCCGTCAGGATCCTCCCAGGGAACTTGCCGGCGTGCCGGTCTGCAAGGTCGTAGATTATCTCGAGCCCGAAAAGACCGGTCAGCCGAAGAGCAATGTGCTGCAGTTCTTCAGCGAGGCGGGAGACGTGGTTTCCGTGCGTCCTTCCGGGACCGAGCCTAAGATCAAGTTCTATTTCGGAGCTAAGGGGCCGGACGCGGATGCCAAGATCAAGGCTTTGACGGCGCAGTTCGTTAAATAGGATAGTTTTTGCAAAATGCGGCGAGGGGACACTCGCTGCATTTTGGTTTCTGGGATGTGCAGGTGTAGCGCCCGTGGAGGAGCAGCCAGTGGTGGGCGACCGGACGTATGTCCTGGGGAATGTGGCGCTCGAGGTCGAGTTCGACGGCGCGGGGGGTGGTGCCGCGGCTCAGGCCGAGACGGCGGGATACGCGGAACACGTGGGTGTCGACCGCCACGACGGGTTCGTTGTAGAGGATT
>ONFK01000267.1 GCA_900317065.1 uncultured Bacteroidales bacterium | reverse complement strand
CATAGATAACGGCTATATCAAGGTTTACTATCAGCCGGTGGTGCGAACGATTACAGGAACGTTTTGCGGTATGGAAGCGCTCGCCCGTTGGATTGATCCGGAACAGGGCTTTTTGAACCCGGGCGAATTTATCGGCGCATTAGAGGAATCCAAGCAAATCCATAAACTCGACAGCCACGTGATAGAACTTGTCTGCAGAGAAATGCGCGATCAATTGGACCAGGGCAACCCTGTGGTTCCGGTGTCGTTCAACCTTTCGCGATTGGACTTTACCGGCTGCGATATTTTTGAGGTAGTCGAAGGTATTCTTGAAAGATACAAGATTGAGCGCGAATACATCCGTGTAGAAATTACCGAAAGCATCATGGCGTCGGATTCGTATATCCAGCATGAAATTGAGCGATTCCGTCTGGTTGGCTACGAAGTCTGGATGGACGATTTCGGGAGCGGTTATTCTTCGCTGAATACGCTCAAGGACTACAAGTTCGACGAACTTAAAATCGACATGGCCTTCCTTTCGAACTTTAACGATGTGTCTCGCACCATTATCAGCTCGATGGTCCGCATGGCGAAAAGCCTTGGGTTAAAGACCTTGGCCGAAGGTGTAGAAACCAAGGAACAGATGGAATTCCTGAAGAGCATCGGTTGCGAAAAAGTCCAGGGCTATTACTATGGAAAGCCGCAACCGTTGAAGGCTTCCATGGAGCATATGGAGACTTCGGGAATAGTCATCGAAGATAGCAATATGCGCGCCGTGTATTCTAAAATCGGACGCCTTGACTACCAGGAAGATTCTCCTAGGGCGATCATGTCTTACGAGAACGAAAAGTTCAAGTTCCTGTTTGTGAATCGGCAGTACGAAGAACAGCTTAAAAGTCTCGGTTTCAAGGATGCCGCCGAGGTCGAAGCTGCGTCGAACAATCCCGAAAATCCGGTGTACTACACGCTCCATGAGGCGGAAAAGGCTGCCTATGTGTCCCCTTGCGAGGTGACCTACGTGACGCGCGGAATGTACGTCTTTATGAAGGGGCGCCTGATAGCCGATAATAACGGCTGCCACATTTACGATTTGTGCTTCCGCAACACGCATGTGAGCGCCTATGACAGCTCTTCCTGTAGCAAAGATTCTACGCTTCCGGCAAATACGAAGACGGTTCTGCTTGCCGAGGCCAACCCGCAGAACAGGGCGTTCCTTGACAGTATTCTCAGGTCGGATTATAACGTGTTGCTTGCTCCGGATGGCGAGCAGGCCCTCAAGCTTCTGCTAGAATACGGGAATAGGATTTCTCTTGCGCTGGTGAATGCCGTCCTTCCGAAAATGGATGGCTTCAAGATAATCCGGAAATTCGTACTTCAGGTAATGGACAAAGCCCTTCATCGCCGCCAGCCGGTAGTTCCTGGTTGCCGGGGAATTACCCCTTTCGCTTTCCAGCCAATTCAGAAAGCCACGTATGTTGTCGCGCGTGAAGTCGGTAATGGTCATTTTTTCGGCAGGCACGCCCTTCGTCTCCATGTATTCGAGAAAAAGGATGAACGCATACCGGTATGAATCAATGGTCTGGGGCGAGCTGCCGCGCTCGCTGGGAAGGTAACGTGTGAAATACTTTCCAAGGTGGACAGCGAAATCAGTGTTCTTCATAGGCGTCACCCCCGAAGATCCGCTCTGCCATGCCGTGAAACTTTTCCTCGATGTAGGGAAACAGCTGCAGCGTAAGTCGGACGTACTTTTCCGTGGCAAAAATCGTTTTGTGCCCCAAGTATGTTGAAAGTATCGGCAGTGCCACGTACATGTCCAGCCCAGAATCGGTCAGCTGCTTGAACGAATACACAGCCATGTGGTGCCGCCAGTCGTGGATACGCGGTCCCTCCCCACCGCCCACATACGGGATCCCGGCCTGCCGAAGGAATGCCCGGTGGTTCTCGTACACCGATTTTTCATCTATCCGGCCGCCGTTAGCATTGGTGAAAATATAATCGTCGTTGGCGAGCAGGTAGAAACAACGGTTTGCATAGAGGTTGAGCAGGAGACGCAGATCTTCACCGCAGACGACATAACGCTGTTTGTTATTCTTGGACTCGTTGAGCCTTATGATGCCCTTGCCCAGATCGACATCTTCCTTTTTTATGCCAAGCGTTTCATTGATACGCGTCCCGCAGCAATAAAGGATGCGGAAAATCACGGGATACTGTAGCGCATCCTTCCTGTTTACTGTGCTGGCATAGCTGTCAACAGCACGGAAATATCGCGTGGTGTCATCATCCGTGTATATATGTGGCTGGAAGTCCGTCCCCTTGTACTTTACGTCACGGACAACATAAACGTTATATCCCTTGATGCTCAGGTAAGCAAGGAAATGCTTACTGGCGTTTACCCGTGAATAATGGGTCGTGTGGGATTCTGTGTCACGCTGCTCAATCCATGCGGACGCATCCCCGATCGTGAAGACCGGTTCCGTCATAGCATGGGCA
>ONFK01000134.1 GCA_900317065.1 uncultured Bacteroidales bacterium | reverse complement strand
GTCGGAATCGTCGGGGCCGGGTGGATCGCCGCGAAGGCGGCGGTGACGCTCAACGGGCTCGACGGGTTCCGCCCGTATGCGATCGGGTCCCGGTCGCTGGAGAAGGCGCAGGGTTTTGCCGCCAAGTGGGGCATCGAGCGCGCCTATGGGTCGTACTCGGAAGTGATTGACGACCCGGAGGTGGACCTCCTGTATGTGGCGACGCCGCATTCGCATCACTTCGAGGTGACGAAGGAGGCCCTGGAGAAGGGGAAGCCGTGCCTCGTGGAGAAGGCTTTCATGGCCAACAAGGCACAGGCGCAAGTCATCGTGGACCTGGCCCGGAAGAACAAGGTTTTCCTGGCTGAGGCCATCTGGACCCGCTACCAGCCCGCGTTGCGGATGGTACGGGACTTGATTCAGGCCGGACGCATCGGCACGCCCCGGCTGGTGACGGCGACGCTCGGATACAGCATGGGCAATAAGGAACGCATTATGCGTCCGGACTTGTGCGGCGGCGCCCTGTTGGATCTCGGCGTCTATTGCCTTAACTTCGTCAGGGTGCTTGGTTCCTGAGTATACTGCCGGTCCGCCGCCAGGAGCCATTGAAGCGTATGTATCACCATTTACTGCAGGAAGAGGGAAATATCCGCGGTGCAGGCACCGATGCGGAGCGCGCCCTCGGGACCAATGCCACCCATCAGTGGGGATGGTTCGTAGGCCCTATCTACGATGCCGACGGCAAGACTCTGCTCAAGGACAAGGACGAGGCCAAGTCCGATGCCATCATCGTGCCCACACTCCACTCCCTGACCGAGGCCACCGACCTGGAAGGCGCCCGTATGTTCAAGTATGAAATCGACAGGGAAGGCAAATATGACTACTGCGAGAACGACTTTGTCCTCTTCCGCTATGCAGATGTGCTGTGGATGAAAGAAGAGGCCATCCTGCGCGGTGGCGCCGGCACCAGCAGCGCGGGCAGCGCCGACTTCAAGCGCCTTCGTGCCCGCTGTTTCGACTATAACGAAGGAGACAAGGAAGCTGCTTTCAACAGCGCTTACGCCACGGCCGCACCCGGCTCTATGACGCTGGAAGGCATACTGGACGAGCGCGGCCGCGAGTTCGCATGGGAAAACATGCGTAGACGCGACCTCATCCGCTTCGGCAAGTTCAACGACCCCAAATACGTGGAATTCGTGACGGGTACCGACGAATATCGCAAATGGTTCCCTATTCCTTACGCAGTTCTGGAGACTTCATTGCGCGACGAAAACGGCAACGCAATCTGGACCCAGAACCCTGGTTATTAGAATTACTACTAAAACCTGAGATAATCAACAACTTTATTAATTAAAACGTTTTATGAAAAAGTTTTTTCTTTTGAGTGCAGCTGCACTCGTGGCTGTCTGCTTCGCATCTTGCGGAAAAGAAGACAACAAGACTAATCTTGACGAGGCTGTCGAGGACGGTTTCTATGTGGCCGGCGATGCTACCGGTGTAACCGAACTCAAGCCCGCTTACATGATGACTGCAGGTACCAACGAGGCTGCAGACCAGACCAAGCGCACCGGCATGTACGAGAAGTACATCGTCCTGCAGGGTGGCAAGGACTTCGATCTTAAGCTTTACGAGGCTGGCAAGAAGACCCGCTACAGCGCAACTCTTGCTTCCTTCACTCCCGAAGAGGGCAGCACCATCTATGGTGAGGACCCTCAGATGGCTATCTTCAAGGGCGCCCTCAAGACCGGTGACTCCGCTCCCGCAATGAAGGTTTCCGAGACCGGCCTCTATCACATCGTTCTCGACCTCAATACTGCAGGTGACCTCACCGACGCCCAGATCATCGTGGCTCCTGTCAAGTGGGGTGTCCGCGGTGCCATGAACGGATGGGGCTTCACTGAGATGACCGCTACCAGCGCCAGCAACGACGGCATCACCTACACCATCAAGGATGCTGAGATGCCTAAGGGAGGTGAATTCAAGTTCGCTTACGGCAGTGCATGGAAGATCACCCTCGACGATGCAGGCAAAGTGCGCGCAAACACCAACCTCGGCAATGTCAACGAAGGCAAGGCAGAAGATGCCCTTGCTGCAGGTGGAAAGAACATCAAGGTCGAAAAGGGCGGTCTTTACGATATCACCCTCACCTTCAAGCTCGCAGCTGGTGAAATCGGTTCTTCTTACAAGTCCACCATCACCCTCACCCAGGAATCCACTCTTCCTGACGAGATGTACATGATCGGCGCAGGCATCCAGGGATGGAACCTTTCCGCTGGTGGTGACGCTGTTGCAATGCACCCGTTCCACAGCCAGCCTGGCCAGTTCTGGGCAGTCCGCTACATCGAGGCCGGCCAGGGCTTCAAGTTCAGCCCTATCAACACTGACTGGGGCAAGGACTTCACCGATCTCGGCAATGGCAAGGGCTTCACTGTTTCCGACGGCAACTGCTTCGTCGCTGAAAGTGGCCTTTACACCCTCCAGGTCGACTATGCCAACAGCAAGGTTATCGTAGAGCCTGCAGTTATCGTCGGTATGGCTGAGCCTTTCGGCAATGGTGACTGGAACAAGGACCTCGAATCCGCACGCTTCACCATCAATGGCAAACTTGCAAGCTTCACTACCGTTGCTGCCGGTGAGCAGATCCGCACCTGCGTTGTCTGCGAACTCAGCGGTGACTGGTGGCATGCAGAGTTCATCCCCAAGGATGGCAAGATCGTTTACCGCGAAGGCGGCAACGACCCTGAGAAGATCGCTGTCGCAGCCGGTCAGACCATCACTTACGACTTCAATGCCGGAACCGGTATCGTCAAGTAAGTCAAGTCTTCTTTTGCCTGCAAGCCCCTGACCGGACTTGCAGGTCCGATTAAAGACATGCCTATGAAACGTATCGTTTACGCTTTGATGCTGACTGTCCTGGTGGCCGTTTCCTGCGGGAAAGAGCCACAGGAAGGAAAAGACGCCAAATGGGAACGCCCCAGTTATGCGGCCGGGCAGAAGCAGGGAAATATCACTTACCAGCTTCTGATCTATAGCTTTGCCGACAGCGACGGCGACGGCATAGGCGATTTCAACGGCATCAAATCCAAACTGGACTACCTCGACGCCCTCGGTGTGTCCGCGATATGGCTCTCTCCCGCACACCCCGCAGACTCTTATCACGGCTACGACGTGCAGGACTACTCCGCCGTCAACCCGAAATACGGCACCGAGGCCGACTTCAAGGCCCTGATCGACGCCGCACATGCCAAGGGTATAAAAATCTATATGGACTATGTGCTGAACCATACCGGCAAAGGGAATGTCTGGTTCGCCGAGGCCAAGAAGGGCCCGTCATCCGACAAGTTCGGCTGGTTCCACATCTCCTCCAATCCTTCCGCGGACATCGCCGCAGGCAAGTTCCCCATGCTCGGTTCCTACAATTCCGGCGAATGGCACGACGTGACCGTGGGAGAGATAGGTTATACCGGCCGGCTCCATTTCAAGGTGGATTTCTCCGGGACTCCGAAGACCCTGACCGTGACCGCGGCCGACGGGGCCGCCCAAAACTCCAATCCCGACACCTCGGTAAAGATGTTCCTCTGGGTAGGCGAGCCCGGACAGGCCGTCCGCATGTACAGGACAGGCACGGATATTTATGAGATAACTCTCGATACGGACTCTCCCTGGGGAGTGCTGGTGCGCACATCGGATACTTCCTGGGACGGCGGAACGAAATGGGGAGCTCCCAAGGGCTCGAACGTCCTGACATTCGGCGAAGCGCTTGCCCTCAGCAACGAAGATGCGCAGGACATACTTTTCGGCACTCCTACCCAGATGAAGTTCCAGGGCGCGTTCGGCAGTTGGATGCCGGATCTGAACTATGGCCCCGTCAGCACCGCATCGTCTTCCGGAGCCTTCCGGGCCCTGGCTCAGACCGCGGACAAGTGGATGGGCATGGGAGTGGACGGATTCCGCCTGGACGCCGTGAAGCACATCTACTCCGCCGAGCGCGGAGACGAGAATCCGGAATTCCTGCGCCAATGGTATGAGCGCTGCAACTCCACCTTCCGCAAGACTCACTCGTCCGACCTTTACATGGTAGGAGAGGTGTGGATGGGCTCATCCGACGTCGCTCCCTACTACAAGGGCCTGCCCGCCTGCTTCGAGTTCGATTTCTGGGAGAGGCTGAAGTGGGTGCTGAACCAGCGCACCGGCTGCTACTTCGCGAAGGACCTGATGGGGTATCGCAAGGCTTATGCGGCCGTACGCCCGGGCGCCATCGCCGCCACCAAACTGACCAACCACGACGAAACCCGCGCCGCCTCGGTCCTCGGACGCGACCTCGCAAAACTGAAGCAGGCCGCAGCCTTCCTTATGACGGCGGAAGGAGAACCGTATATCTATCAGGGAGAGGAACTCGGATACTGGGGAAAGGACGGTGACGAGGGCGGACGCGATGAACTCGTACGCACTCCCATGGTCTGGGATTCCGCCTCCACCGCCGCTACCGGCGACCTTGGCGGACACGTCGACATGAGTCTGGTGACGGACGCCGTATCCGTAACGGCCCAGGAAGATGATTCCGAATCTCTCCTGCGCACCTACTACGAGTGGACTTACGCCCGCAACACCTGCCCCGCCCTTGCATCCGGGAAGATGTCCGCGCACCCGAAGTATAACGACGGCAACACCCTTCAAGGTTCAGTCGCCTGCTGGTATATGAC
Organism: uncultured Bacteroidales bacterium; assembly: GCA_900317065.1. Lineage (GTDB taxonomy): Bacteria > Bacteroidota > Bacteroidia > Bacteroidales > UBA932 > Cryptobacteroides. The sequence goes on along the minus strand of ONFK01000134.1, from coordinate 958 downwards.
CGCCTCCGACGGCGCCAAAGCCCTTGTCGTGCACAATGTAGGTGCATCGTCGGTGGATTTGGACCTTGACGGAGACAAGCTTTCCGACATGCTGGTCTCACTCGGTTCCGTCTCGGTTTCCGGCACGACGCTCGAACTCGGCGCCAACTCCTCGGCTGTATTCCGGCAGTAGTACCCAGCCGGAGGCCGGGCAGCTAAATGGTTGATTAACAGCAAATTGCTGAAAACAAATCGGCGAAAAAAGACGATTTGTTTTAAGGAAAACATTGATATACAATAAGTTAAATGCCCGATATGAAAAAGATCATTTTAACCGCAATCGCGGCCGCCGCGCTGAGCGCCTGCTGCAGCGCACCGGTGAAGAACGTGCATCCCGAATGGACCTACAACAGCGTTGTCTATGAGGTCAACGTCCGCCAGTTCAGCCCCGAGGGCACGTTCAAGGGCGTCGAGGCCCAGCTGCCCCGCCTGAAGGACCTGGGGGTAGATATCCTCTGGCTGATGCCTATCAACGAAATCGGCGTCGAGGGCCGCAAGGGAACCCTCGGCAGCTACTATGCCATCTCCGACTACAGGCCGCAAGGGAACCCTCGGCAGCTACTATGCCATCTCCGACTACAAGGCGGTGAACCCCGAATTCGGCACCATGCAGGACTTCGAGGATCTTCTCGCCTCCGCCCATGCCCAGGGCTTTCGCGTAATCCTCGACTGGGTGGCCAACCAGACCGCTCCCGACAATGTGTGGATGACTGAGAAGCCCGCCGACTTCTACGAGCGCGACTCCCTCGGAAATGCAATCTGGGAGTATGACTGGACCGATACCCGCAGTCTGAACTATGCGAACAAGGAGGTCTGGTATGCCCAGGAGGATGCCATGCGCTTCTGGCTCGACAAGGGCGTGGACGGATTCCGCTGCGACGCCGCGGGCGAGATGCCTTCCGAGACCTGGCAGTACCTG
>ONFK01000188.1 GCA_900317065.1 uncultured Bacteroidales bacterium | reverse complement strand
TAATCTCGTTGAAGGCGGTCTGGTACTTGTGCACGCGGACGGTCTGCTCGGTGACGGCGTCGGCGATGTACTTATACAGGACGTCCTTGTCGTAGTCGGAGGGCTTCAGGGGCATGTCGGGGGCGATGGCCTGGCCCTTTTCCACCTTGAAGTACTTCCGGGCGGCATCCTGGATGAGGCGGTTCAGGTTGATGGTCATCACGCTCTTGGAGCCGGTGGCCACGGAAGCCGTACCCATGGAGTACTGGTGGGTGGTGTGGTTGTGCTCCTCGTCGTCCAGGTCCTTGAGGGAGTTCCGGAGGCGGCAGCAGCTCGAGAGGCTGTCCGGGCTGTTGGAGATGTAGCAGAAGAAGCTGTGTCCCTTGGACCACATCTCGGCGGTGAAGTCGGCGTACTCTTTGTCAGCATAGTCGTCGCCACCGTCGGTCAGAAGGGCCATGGTCTCCACCGGGAAGGTGAGGATGTAGTGGTTGCGCTCTTCGTTGAACCAGTTCATGAAATGTTTCTGCAGCCAGGAGAGGGTCTCCCACTTGGGGGCCGATCCGTCCGGGAAGCGGAAGTCGCCGAACACGCCCTCGAAATAGGGCTTGTCAAAGTAGCCGATGTTCCAGAACACGGTCTGGTAACCGCGGTTGCCGGCGGGCATGTTCATGGAATGGACCACCTGCTGGAAGCAGTTGTCGATCACCTTGGTAAGCGTGCGCTGCTTGACATTGTTCTCAACGACCTCGTCGAGGCGCTCCAGATAGTTGTCGCCATAGTCCTTGCGGATGAAGTAGTCCAGATAGATGAGGAACTCCGGAGTAGCCACGGCGCCCATGAACTGGGAGGATATGGAGTACACCAGATTGATGAACTCGCCGCAGAAACTCTTGAGGTCGGTGGGAGCGACGGAAACACCGCCGAGTTCGCGGAGACCGCTCACCAGGAAAGGATACATGGTGATTGCCACGCAGTAAGGATAGCCGGGGGTGCCGCTTTCGTCGTGCTTGTAGAGCACGTGGGACTCCAGGTCCTTGATATACTGCTCGGCAAGGGCGGAACCGTAGAGGTTCTTGATCTTGTCCTGCATGATGTAGCGGTTCTGCTTGATATTGTTCTCCTTGTAGAGTTCCTGGCCGAGCGTCACGATGTTCTTGCGGGTGACGTTGGCGTTTGCATCGAACTTGGAGCCGGTGGCAGCGTTGGAGGCCTTGATGTAGTCCTTGATGAAGTCCCTCTTCTTGCGGAGGTCCTTGCCGTCGTCGAACTTCTGGATATACTCCAGGGCGGCTTTCTTGTTGATGGACATCAGGGAATCTACCACTTGCCGGCGGATCTCCTGACTCGTCATGTTGTTATAGATATAAAGGTTGTCGGTAATGGAAACAACGACCTCTTCCGGGCAGCGCTGGCCCGTAGACTTGTAGGTCTGGCGAATACCTTTCTTCAATTTCTCGAGATCGAACTCTTCAACGGATCCATTTGTTTTCCTGACGTCCATAAAATCAATAGGTTATAAGGTTTTATAAAAGTAATAGTCCTGGTTTGGGGCAAAAAATTCCGAGTTGCGTTCACAACCCGAATCATAATTTTAGCGTCCTTTTCGCTAACAAAGTTAATAAAAGAGGATGCACTTTGTCAATGCATCCTCAAGAAAAGTTATCAACAGTTAACTAACAACCGTGTTCCTATCGCTCTGGAACAGCCTCCAGCACTGCAACGAGGAAATCCCAAGCCTTCTGAACCGAAGGAATGAAGCAGCGTTCGTCGGGAGAATGGGGGCTCTTCAGGGTGGGACCGAAGGAAATCATGTCGAGGCCCGGATAGATGCCTCCGATGATGCCGCATTCGAGGCCGGCATGGATGGCCATGACCTCGGGCTCCTTGCCGTACAGCTTCCTGTAGGAATCCTTCATCACCTTGAGTATCTGGCTCTTGTCGTCCGGAGCCCAGCCCGAATATGCGCCCGTGAAGCGGGTGGCGACGCCGGCATTGTTCAGCACGGCGGCTATCTTGCGGGAAAGGGCGACCTTCGCGCTGTCGATAAAGCTTCGCATGAGAGTGACTACCGAGACTTTGCCGTCGGCGATCTTCACGATTGCAAGGTTGTTGGAGGTCTCTACGGTGCCGGGCATGGTCTGGGACATCCTTTCGACTCCGTCAGGGCAGGCAAGCACTGCATTGACAAGCCTGCGGGCCTCGTCTTCCTTCACATAGGCCTTGCGGACGTCGGTCGGGACGAAGAGGATCTTCATGTCGGGATCGGTGTGGCGGAATTCGTCGAAAATCTCGCGGCCGACCTTCTTCACCACGCGGGCGACCTTTGCAGGATCTTTCACGTAAAGCAGTGCCTCGGCCTCGCGGGGAATGGCATTGCGCATATTTCCTCCTGCGAACTCGACCAGCTTGCTGTCGGTCCTGGCCAGAATCTGGTCGACAAGGCGGGCGGCGATCCGGTTTGCATTCGCACGGCAGAGGATGATATCCATTCCGGAATGTCCTCCCTGGCAGCCCTTTACCTGAAGGGAATAGGCCTCGTAGCCTTTCGGACGGCGGACTTTCGTATATCTTCCCGTACCTTCCGTATCCATGCCTCCGGCGCAGCCGACGTAGAGTTCCCCTTCGGTCTCGGAGTCGAGGTTGATGAGGATTTCTCCCTTGAGGACGCCGGGCTGGAGTTTGTTGGCTCCGGTCATTCCGGTTTCCTCGTCGTAGGTGACCAGCACCTCGACGGGGCCGTGCTTGAGGTCCTTGCTCTCGGCGACAGCCATCGCCATGGCTACACCCATGCCGTCGTCGGCTCCGAGCGTAGTGCCTTTCGCCTTCACCCACTCGCCGTCGATCCAGGTTTCGATGGGATCGGTCAGGAAGTCATGCTCGACATCTCCCCTCTTCTGGGGAACCATGTCCATGTGCCCCTGCAGAATGACGGTCTTGCGGTTCTCGTACCCGGGCGTTGCGGGAATCTTCATTATTACGTTTCCGGTCGCGTCCGCAAATGTTTCCACTCCGTACTCCTTTCCCCATTCGAGAAGGAAGGCGCGGACCTTCTCCTCGTGCTTCGAGGGACGGGGCTGGCGGGTAAGCTGGTAGAAATTGTTCCAGACGTGTGCGGGTTTCAGATCACGAATATCAGACATAGTATTATCGTTTATTTGGTTTTGAATATCGGGTATGCCGCGACTATGCCCAGCTGATAGACGGGCACGCGGGTCTGCAGAAGGGTGGAGATGCCGTCGGTAAGACGGACGCCGCACACCGCGGGAATGCGGTAGTTGATCACCTGCACCGGCTTGGACTTGCTGTCGACGGCAGGGGCCGGAGCCACTTCCTCGACGGTGAGCTGCACGAAGTAAGGTTTGCCGGACACATTGTCGGCGGGCACCAGGCCTTCTTCGTCGGAAAGGCGGAAGGCCACGTAGGTCTGATTCTTCCTGGAAGCGGGAATGACCTCGAATGTGGCGGCCTGTGAGCCGTATTCGCTATATCCGGTGAAAAGTGTCAGGTAGTCCTGCTCGAGCTTGTTGAGCGCATCGATGGTGGCTTTCATCGCCTCGCCGCTGTAGGTGGCGTCGGTATCTCCCACCAGTATCTTGTACTTGTTTTCCCGTATCTCGAAGATCTTGTCGGCCACTTCCTTGGCCTTGACCTCGGTGGTCTTCTCCACTATCACCTGCTGGCGCACGGCATGATTGTCGGCCTCGTAGAGAGTGCTTGTACGTTCAGTGAGATTGGATGGGATGCCCTTGTCGGAGAAGCCAGTGCCCTTCCCTACCGGATATTTCCAGCCCCTGTCGGCGGTGTAGGCCCCGGCAGGACCGAAAACCAGGCCCTGGCTGGTCAGCTGCAGGTACACCGGCTGGCTCTGGGCGTTGACCTGGTAGGTGAAACTCTG
>ONFK01000242.1 GCA_900317065.1 uncultured Bacteroidales bacterium | reverse complement strand
GCCTTTCTTGCGGTTGACTTTCTTATAGAGAGCGGCACCCACTGCGATGGAACCGCTGCCGCCCACGATGGCGTTGTTGGGATAGATTCCGAAAGGAGTGAAGAAGGTGTGCATGCTTCCGCCCAGGCCCTTGTTGAAACCGGTGGTGCGGGCGAAGATCTCGGCGATTGCGCCGTAGATGAGGAAGCGGATGCCGAGTTCCTTGGTGTCCTTGCCCTTGTATCCCTTCTTGGCTACTTCCAGGGTCGCTCCGCCCCAGAACTCTTCCATGATCTTCTTGAGTTCCTTTTCGGGGAGGATCTGGATGCTGCGCAGACCCTTGGCGAGGATTTCGCCGTGGCTGCGGTGGCTGCCGAAGATGAAGTCGTCGGTGTCGAGGTTGTAAGCCATACCTACGGCTGCGGCTTCCTGGCCTGCGGAAAGGTGTGCAGGGCCCGGGTTATTGTATTCTACTCCGTTGTAGCCTCCCGTGGTCTTGACCAGGTTGAGCATGGTCTCGAACTCGCGGATGGTGAACATGTCGCGGTAGATGTGCAGCAGGTCTTCCTTGCTGAAATTGCCCTCTTTAAGTTCTTCCTTTACAGTCTTCTTGTACTGCATTACGGGAATCTTGGGGAATTTGATCTCGTGCTCCTGGGGGCGGAGGGTGACTTCGGGATCGATATAAAGTGATTTAGGCATGGCTTATTTGATTGTGAATGCTGTTTCTTTGATGATTTCTGATACTGTAGGGTGGGGGAATACGACCTCCTTGAGCTGCTCGAGAGTCATTTCCTGCTCGATGGCGATGCATGCTGCGTTGATGATCTCGGAGCAGGGGTTGCCCATCATGTGGACGCCGAGCACCTCGTGATACTTGGCGCCGACGATGATCTTGCAGATGCCGTCTCCACGCTCGTTCTCGGCGACGAAACGTCCGGAGTAAGCCATGGGAAGCTTGACGACCTTGTAGTCGATGCCCTTCTTCTTGGCTTCTTCTTCGGTGATTCCGGTGCCGGCGACTTCGGGATTGGTGTAAACTACGCCGGGAATGGCATTGTAGCGCATGTGGTCCTTCTTTCCGAGGATGTTGTTCACGGCCACTTCGCCTTCGCGGGAAGCGGTGTGGGCAAGCATCGAGAATCCGGTGACGTCGCCTGCGGCATAAACGCCGGGGATGTTGGTGCGCATGTGCTCGTCCACCTTGATGCCGTAAGGACGGCCGGCGGGATTCAGGGCGAGTTCCACGCCGAGATTCTCGAGGCCGAAGCCCTGCAGGTTGGCGCGGCGGCCTACGCTGACGAGTATCTTGTCGCCGGAAACGCGCTGGACCTTCCCTTCTGGATCTTCATAAACGACGGTGTTGCCTTCGATTCCGGTGACCTTGCACATGAGGCAGAAGTTGATTCCGCGCTTCTCGTAGGTCTTCTGGAGCATCGAGCTGATTTCGTCGTCGAGGGGACCGAGGATCTTGGGCAGCATCTCTACCACGGTGACCTTGGTTCCAAGGGTGCTGTAGAATGCCGCGAATTCCATACCGATCACGCCGCCGCCGATGACAACGAGTTCCTTGGGCTGCTCTTCGAGGGCGAGGATCTCACGGTTGGTGACGATGACGTCTCCCGCTTCCTTGAGTCCGGGGAACGGAGGTACGGCCGCTTCGGAACCCGTGCAGATGAGAAGGTTACGGGCGTTATAGGAAGCTTCATCGCAGGTGATGCTGAAGCCTTCGGCGCTACGGCCTGTGATAAGGGCCTCCCCTTTCACTACCTCCACCTGCGCTCCTTTCATTTGCAGCTTGATACCGCCCACCAGTTTTTTCACCACCTTCTCCTTGCGTTTGAAGATGGCGCCAAAATCAATGGCAGAGCCGTCCACGCTTACGCCATACCTGTCTGCGTGACGGGTATAGTCATACACTTTTGCGCTGTAAAGGAGCGTTTTGGTGGGTACGCAGCCCTCGTTCAGGCATACACCACCCAGTTCCCTCTTTTCAAAGAGGACCACGGAAAGGCCGGCTGCTCCGGCCCGCCCTGCTGCCACGTAGCCGCCGGGGCCTCCGCCTAAAATAGCAAGATCGAACATAATGAATAGTCTAATATAATTGCAAAATTACCAAAATTCTATCATTTTTCCACGCGCACGCCTACGGGTACCGAATATTGGATATCGTTGCCCCGGCGCTCTACGCAGATGGGACCATAGGGGGTGGGCTGGGTCACTTTAACCCATTCCAGACCCTCAGGAGACTGCGGATCTATACGCACGCGGCGGTAGCCGGGCTCCAGGGCCACGATACCGCCCAAGGCCTGGAAAAACCAGCTGCCGATACCATTATAGCAGTTGTGCAGATGGCTTCGGCCGCCGTCCCATTCTTCCCAGACGCCTGTGGCGCCGTTATCCAGCATATAGAGGTAGCCGGGGTAATCGCGCTTTTTAAGAAGGCTGTAAAGCCAGTCGGCTTCACCAGCCTTTGTGGCCCATTCCGTCAGTACCGGAATGCCCACCAGACCCGTTGCCAGATGGCCGTCATACTTGCTCTGCGTACGTTCTTTCAGGCAGAGGGCCATCTCCTTTGGTGCTACACCGGTAAGGAGCGGGAAAGCCAGGTCTATCTGGCTGCCGGAAGCATAAATGCCATCGTGGAAGAAAACCTCCTGCACGCGCAGCTTCAGGGCCTCATGGCGGCTGGCATAGGCTTCAGCATCGGCCGATTCTCCCAGCACCCGGGCTATTTTCTGCAGGCAGGCATACACCTGCAGAAGGGTGCAGTTGCCGACAAGGTCCACGGAGGCGGGATCCGCTACATCAACGCCCTTAGGGGCCGCCCAGTCTCCCAGGTACCAGCCGCGGTAAGGCTCGTTGGGCCAAGCTTTTAA
>ONFK01000133.1 GCA_900317065.1 uncultured Bacteroidales bacterium | reverse complement strand
GCCGATGGCGACTACCTCGTCGGGATTGACGCTCTTGTTGGGCTCTTTGCCGAAGAACTGTTTCACGAGTTCCTGGATCTTGGGGATACGGGTGGATCCGCCTACGAGCAGGACTTCGTCGATGTCGGAGGTACTCAGGTGAGCATCCTGCAGGGCCTTGCGGCAAGGCTCGATGCTGCGCTGGAACAGATTGTCGCAGAGAGCTTCGAACTTGGCGCGGGTAAGGCTCTTCACGAGGTGGCGGGGAACGCCGTCGACCGCGGTGATGTAAGGCAGGTTGATTTCGGTGCTGGTCTGGTTCGAGAGTTCGATCTTGGCCTTCTCGGCAGCCTCCTTGAGACGCTGGAGAGCCATAGGATCCTTCTTGAGGTCGAGACCGCCGTTCTCGGATGCGAACTCGCTTGCGAGCCAGTCAATGATGACCTGGTCGAAATCGTCGCCGCCGAGGTGGGTGTCGCCGTTGGTGGACTTCACCTCGAACACGCCGTCGCCGAGTTCAAGGATGGAAATATCGAAGGTGCCGCCGCCAAGGTCGTAGACAGCGACCTTCATGTTCTTGTTCTTCTTGTCGAGTCCGTATGCAAGGGCTGCGGCGGTAGGCTCGTTGATGATACGCTTGACGTCGAGGCCTGCGATCTTGCCTGCCTCCTTGGTTGCCTGCCTCTGAGAGTCGGAGAAGTATGCAGGAACTGTGATGACAGCTTCGGTGACAGGCTGACGGAGGTAGTCCTCGGCAGTCTTCTTCATCTTCTGGAGGATGATTGCGCTGATCTCCTGGGGAGAGTAGAGACGCCCGTTGATGTCGACGCGGGGAGTGTTGTTGTCTCCCTTCACCACGTTGTAGGGCACGCGGGCTGTCTCACGGCCGACCTGGTCGTAGGTCTCACCCATGAAACGCTTGATGCTGAACACCGTGTTCTTAGGATTGGTAATGGCCTGACGCTTGGCGGGTCCTCCCACCTTGCGCTCGCCGTCGTCGGTGAACGCCACCACCGAAGGGGTGGTACGCTGGCCTTCGTTATTGATGATTACGGTAGGCTGATTGCCTTCCATGACCGCCACGCAACTGTTCGTGGTTCCAAGGTCGATTCCAATGATTTTTCCCATGATATCTGTCTTTTTTTGTTTTTCGTCTTTATGTCACCTTGCGGCGACGCTTTTCCTTATAACGAAAGCTGTGCCACCGGCTGATTTCTGACAAATTGTCATTATCTTTGCCGCAGCTATGGAATATCGCACTCTGGACAAGGCGGAATATGACGATCTCGCGTCCCGCATCGTATACGAAGACAACCACCTGCTTGTATTCGACAAGAAGGCGGGAGAAATAGTGCAGGGAGACAAGACCGGGGACGAGGCCCTCAGCGAAACCCTCAAGGCGTTTGTCGCGATGCGCGACTCCAAGCCGGGCAAGGTCTTCATGGGAGTCCCCCACCGCCTGGACCGTCCGGTGTGCGGCCTTTGCATCTTCGCAAAAACCTCCAAGGCTCTGGAAAGGCTGAATGCGATGTTCAGGAACTCGGAGGTGCACAAGACCTACCTGGCGCTGTGCTGCGCGGCGCCGCAGCAGCCGGAAGGCCTGCTGGAAGACTGGATGGAACGCAACGAGCGCCTCAACAAGAGTTTCATCACCCGCAAGCCGGGGCCCGGGGCCAAACTCGCGAAACTGCGCTACAGGCACATCGCCGACACGGAGCGTTATCATCTCCTGGAGGTCGAACTGCTCACCGGCCGCCATCACCAGATACGCTGTCAGCTCTCACATATGGGATGCCCCATCAAGGGGGATCTCAAATACGGGGCACCGCGTTCCAACCCGGACGGAGGAATATGCCTGCAGGCGCACAGCGTCACTTTTGTGCATCCTGTACGGAAGGAGGAACTTCGGCTCGTGGCAGCCTTACCTCAATCCTGGAAACTTCCGGCCGGGGTTTTTGAAGCCTGAGGCGGGTGAGCATGTCGGACGGCGTCTCGTTCATGAACATCTTGAAACACATATTGTAGGTGACCTGCGAGTGGAATCCGCACATGAATGCGAGTTCGATCACCTTCAGCCACGGGTCCGACCTCATCAGTTCCACTGAATAAAGCACCCTGTGCCAGTTTATGTACTGGCGGAAATTCCTGTCCGTATACTTGTTGACGGCGCGGCTGATGTAGACTTTATTGATCTTCAGGACCTCCGACACGCGCTCGAGCGTCAGCTTGTCGTCGAGATAAGGTTTATGATCCTGCATGAACTGCTCGATGCGCTTGTACGCCTTTGCCAGGATGGCGCCTTCCACCTCGGGTATCACCTCCGACATGTTGCCTCCGGAGAGGAGTATGGTCTGGATGCGGCGTTCCTTCCTGCGGCCCAGCATCATGGTCCTGCCGTTCCTGGCACGCAGGTACAGCAACACATTCAGCGCCGACAGGGCCATCGCCATATATCCGTATGCATGCGCGGGAGCATCTTCGAAGCGCATTGTGATGATGCAGGCGGCAAGGACGAGAGTGACCATCGAATAAACCATCCTCGAATCCTCTTCCGCACAGCACCAGGCCGCATCCTTGCGGAACAGTTCATTGGGGTTCCTGTATTTCAGGGCAGTAGCGGCTATATGGAGCAAGATGAGGAACGCGGCGGCAGGATAGAGCATGAGGTATACAGGCATCAGCCGGCTTCCCTGCTGCAGGGCGGCGACAAGAAAGAAGAGCGATGCCGGGGCTATGAGCTGCAGATTGGCCGAACACTCCTCGCGGGTGAGAGGATATGCGAGGTATACGGAAGAAGTCACTACGAGATAACAACATATCCTGAAGGATCTGTCGTCCCTGCCGTGGACGAGCATTTCGATAAGGACAAACAGGGCGAGGAGGATCAGCGGATAAACCCGGAGAAAGGAATGCAGGGTCAGAAAACGTTTCATAGGCGCTTTTTTCCGGGCAAGATACGACAAAACCCCGTACAGAAGGTAGGTCTGAACGGGGGTAAAAACTAAAAAATAATGTTTTCGTGCAGGAAAAGATTTTACCTACATCACCTACCTACTTTTTCTTTATCGCATCGAAGCCCTTTCCGTATACTCCTGTCACGGAAGTGACGGAGAGGAAGGCGTCGGGGTCGATCGCCTTGATGTAACGCAACAGAATATTCAGGTCGGTCTTTCTGGTAAGGACCATCAGCACCTCGGTATTCTCCTTCGTATACCAGCCCTTGCCGTCCAGCACAGTCACTCCCCTGTGGAGGTCCTTCGTAATGGAATCGGCGATTTCGGCATAGTGCTTCGAGAGGATGAACAGCTGCACGCTCTGTCTGGAACCGGAGATGACAAGGTCGAGCACGGTGCTGTTGATGGTGATGAGAATGAAACCGTACACCACGTTGGTCAGTTTCTCCACAAAAGGCAACTCTTCTCCGTCAGGAGTATAGGAGGGCACCAGCAGCGAAGAAAGGATGATCACTACATCCATATAGAGAATGAGCCTGCCGGGAGACACGTTTCGGTATTTGTTGACCATCAGCGCGATGATGTCAGTTCCGCCCGTGCTGCCGCCCGCTATCATCGTGAAACCGATGCCCACTCCAACCATGATGCTGCCCATGATGGTGCTCATGAGTTTGCCGTTGTCCAGGGCTATCGCCTGTATGAAGTCGGCGGGAATAAGGTCCTGGAAAAGGTTGAGTCCGATGGACGCAAGTATGGTGGCGTAGATGGTCTTCCATCCGAAACCGAAGCCGAGCACGAACATCGCGGCTATGATGAGGGCGGCATTGACCACGAAATAGGAATAACCTATCTTGATCACGCCGTGAGTGGCATACTGCAGGATGGCGGAGACACCTGTCACTCCCCCGCCGACAAGATTGTTAGGCACCAGGAAAATGCTCCATCCGAGAACGAAAAGCATAATGCCAAAAGTCACCATGGCATAATCGCGTATGGTATGACCGATTGTAGTTTTAAGCGTTGCCATCTTTCTTATTCTTCCTTGATGAAATACCTGCCTTGATTTCTTCGAAGCCTTCGCCGTATACGCCTCCGACAGGGTTGACCGTCATGAATGCGCTGCTGTCCAGTTCCTTGATTTTCTTGGAAACTTCCGGCACTTCGTTGCGGCGCATGAGCAGAAGCAGCACGTCCTTTTCCTGCTTGGTATACCAGCCTACAGCTTTGAGCACCGTGACTCCACGGTCCATCTTGTAGATGATGTAGTCCGCAATCTCCCTGTTCCTGGACGAGAATACCAGCAGCTGCACAGCTCCCCTGTCACCTACAACCACATAATCGATGACAAGCGCATATGCAGCCATCATGATGTAGCCGTACACCATGTCTCCGAACATTTTGCCAGGGAGGAAGAGTATGGAAGTGATGATGAAGAAGTCCGTAATCAGGAACATCTTGCTTAAAGACACGGGCCAGTACTTGTTGACTATCAGCGCGATGATGTCGGTGCCACCGGTACTTCCGCCCTTGCGTATGGTGAGCCCTATGCCTACGGCCTCCAGCACACCGGCGATAACCGGAATCATCACCTTTTCGGGAATGTAAAAGAAATTACCCGGCACGGCCTGCATCCACTGCATCCCAGGCAATGCGAACAATTTCAGCATAACCGTCTGAAGAAGAATGCAATAAAGCGTGCGGGCCCCGAATCCGATGCCGAAGGCGATGACCGCAAGGCCGATAAGCAGGACATTGATGACAAAATAGGAATAGGATGCGATGATGACTCCGCCGGTGGCATACTCGATGACTGCGCAGAGGCCCATGAGCCCCCCTGCGGACATTCCGTTGGGGATCATGAAGCACTCCCACGCTATCGTCACGATCAGCACGGCCACCGTCATATCAAGATAGTCCTTGATGCTTTCATAATCACCGACATAAAGTTCCGGATGCTGTGTACTGCTGGTGAAATCACCAGATGCAACCTTCTCCAAGGTCTGTCCCATATCCAGAAGAGCATCTCTTGTGATACCGGTTGATTTCTTAAGATCCGCACTCAATTCACCAAGCTCATCGGAGGATTCGTATGTTAATGTGAGATTTAATTTACCCTCTGCCATATCCTGTGATGCACGATGAATCTCTTCTACCGGAATAAGGATAGAATCCGTCAGCTTCTTTCTTGCATCTCTTAAGAATAACAGTGTAACAATTGCTACAAGAAGGGAAATCACCCCCATAACAACCATCAAGATTCTTCCCATCAGCCAGAGGTGATCCGATGCCGCACCCATATCGGCATTAACTTCCTTCATGGTTGCAGCCAACGCTGCGATTCCCTCTGAAACCTTTCCGTTCAAAAGCTGATAAAGCTCCTGGGAATTGCTTGGCTCAAGGGTTGTA
>ONFK01000185.1 GCA_900317065.1 uncultured Bacteroidales bacterium | reverse complement strand
AGCTGCAGTCCGTCTGCAAAAGCAGGCTCTCTGCAAGGAATCTGTCCCACCGCTCCTCCGCCACATGCGAAGGCTCTCCCCTTCTCAGGACGGCGGAAGAAGAGACCTCCGGCCCCGGCGGAGCCGCCTGGCTGTACTCCCCCGAAGGTCCGTTTGCAGAAGGAAAGGACTTCGCCATGCCCGACTGGGTGATAGTTGGAGAGCCCACAGGGATGCAGGCCGCAACCAGCGAAAGAGGCCTCCTGGTGCTGGACGCCCTGGCCGAAGGTATCAGCGCCCACGCAGCCCGCGGAGGCGGCGAAAACGCCCTGTACAAGGCCCTGGAAGATATCTCCATACTGCGTTCCCACGAATTCGGGCGCATATCTCCGAAGATGGGAAAAGTGCATCTGAACGTTACGCAGATCCAGGCGGGTACCGCCCACAACGTAATCCCCGACCGCTGCTCGTTCGTGGTGGACATCCGCCCCACGGAACAATACAGATGTGAAGAGATTCTCGACGAGCTGCAGTCCGTCTGCAAAAGCAGAGCTGCAGTCCGTCTGCAAAAGCAGGCTCTCTGCAAGGAATCTGTCCCACCGCTCCTCCGCCACATGCGAAGGCTCTCCCCTTCTCAGGACGGCGGAAGCCCTCGGCATCCAAACTTTCACCTCTCCCACCACTTCGAACTGGATGGTTCTTTCAGGTGACGCCCTGAAGATGGGGCCGGGCGATTCGGAACGCTCGCACAGGGCCGACGAATACCTGCTCCGGAGCGAATTGGAAGGAGCCGTTTCAACTTACATCGACTTTATCAGTACTTTTTATGGCAACTCTCTGGAATAAAGGCACATCAGCAACATCTGCAGTAGAAGGATTCACCGTAGGCAACGACCGGGTCCTCGACCTGCGCCTTGCGCGTCACGACGTGCTGGGCTCGCTTGCGCACATAAAGATGCTGGAAAGCATCGGACTGCTCTCTTCCGACGAACTGGCCCGGCTCAGTTCCGCCCTCGAAGGCATACTCAAGAGCATAGAAAGCGGCGACTTCAAGCTCGAAGACGATGTGGAGGATATCCACTCGCAGGTTGAACTTCTGCTCACCCGAGAACTGGGCGAAGTTGGCAAGAAGATACATTCAGGCCGTTCCCGGAACGACCAGATATTGCTGGACATCAGGCTCTTCCTCCGCGAGGAACTCGCAGTTGTACGCGATGAGGTCAAGACCCTGTTCAGCACCCTTCAGGCCCTGAGCGAAAAGCACAAGGAGGTCCTGCTGCCCGGCTATACCCACGCCCAGCTGGCGATGCCCTCGTCTTTCGGCCTGTGGTTCGGGGCATATGCAGAAGCCCTGGTAGACGACCTGACCGTGCTTAATGCCGCCCGCAAGGTCATCAACCGCAACCCCCTCGGCTCTGCCGCCGGCTATGGCAATTCCTTCCCGCTTGACAGGGAGATGACCACAAGGCTGCTCGGATTCGACACTCCCGTATACAACAGCATCGCAGCCCAGATGGGCCGCGGAAAGAGCGAGAAATGCGTGGCATCCGCCCTGGGAAACATAGCGCTCACCCTGAACAAACTTGCCTCCGACTGCTGCATGTATATGAGTCCCAATTTCGGATTCATACACTTCCCGGACAGCCTGACCACGGGTTCGAGCATCATGCCGCACAAGAAGAATCCGGACGTATGGGAACTGGTGCGAGCCCGCTGCAACCGTATCATGGCCTGCGAAAACGAAATAAGCCTGCTTTGCAGCAACATGCCCCACGGCTACCACCGGGACTACCAGATACTCAAGGACATACTTTTCCCTGTGCTGGAGATGACACATGCCAGCCTGCAGATGAGCAACTACATGCTGGAACAGATTGAAGTGAACGACAGGATACTCGACAATCCCATGTACGCCCAGATGTTCACGGTGGAAGAAGTCAACCGCCGCACTCTGGCCGGCATGCCCTTCAGGGATGCTTACAGACAGGTGGGCATTGAGGTGAACGAAGGCCGTTTCCATTATGATATCGAGGGGCTTAAGGCCTCCGCCCTCGGGCACAGCCATATAGGCAGCATAGGTAATCTGTGCAACGACAAGATAGCGGAACTGATGGACAATGAATAGCGCGGTACTTGAATTGGAGAACGGACTCTGCCTGGAGGGCATGAGTTTCGGATACGGCGGGTCCTGCAGCGGCGAGCTTGTATTCTCGACCGCGATGGTGGGATACCCCGAAAGTCTGACGGACCCCTCTTACGAAGGGCAGATTCTATGCGTCAGCTACCCCATAGTGGGCAATTACGGCATTCCGGCGATGACCAGGGACGAATGGGGCGTATGCATCGGTTTCGAATCGGAGAAGATTCACGTAAAGGGCCTTGTCATTTCGGACTACAGCGGCAAATTCAGCCATTACGACGCCGTAAAGAGTCTCGGCCAGTGGCTTCGCGAAGAAAAAGTGCCCGCAATCTGCGGAATCGACACTCGCCATCTCACGCAGATCCTCCGTGACAACGGCACACTTGCCGCTTCCATCGTTTCAACTTCCTCCGGGGAGGTACCCTCACCGACCGCTTCGCTGCGCTTCGCCCCTCCCATCTCCGATGGGCCCCTCCCTCTAAGCCGAGGGTGGCGTAGGTCCTGTGAGGGTACCTCCCCGGAGGAAACCGGAAATCTGGCGGCCATAGTAAGCTGCAAGGAGCAGATATTGTATGGCAAGGGTGCCAGGCGGGTGGTGCTGGTGGATTGCGGCGTCAAGCATCAGATACTCCACTGCCTCCTCTCGCGCGGAATCGAAGTTCTGCGTGTTCCCTGGGATACGGACGTGAACGATATCGACGCCGACGGAATAATGATTTCCAACGGCCCCGGAGACCCCTCCGCATGCATTCCTGCCATAGAATCGGTCCGAAAGGCGATGAAAGGCAGCCGCCCCATCTTCGGCATCTGCCTCGGCAACCAGATAATGAGCATAGCCGCCGGAGCATCCACATACAAGATGAAATACGGGCACCGCAGCCACAATCAGCCGGTCCGCATGTGCGGGACCGACCGCTGTTTCATAACCTCGCAGAACCACGGTTACGCAGTAGATACGGCCACTTTGAACGAAGACTGGGAGCCATGGTTCGTAAATCTCAACGACGGCACTTCCGAGGGGATAAGACACCGCAGCAAACCCTTCTTTTCGGCCCAGTTCCATCCGGAAGCATCCAGCGGTCCGACAGACACCGAATTCCTGTTTGACGAATTCATTTCCGCCCTATGAAAGACAACACTCTGAAAAAAGTACTCATCCTCGGTTCCGGCGCCCTGAAAATCGGAGAGGCAGGAGAATTCGACTACAGTGGCACGCAGGCCTTGAAAGCCCTGCGCGAGGAGGGTCTTGAGACCATACTCATCAACCCCAACATTGCAACCGTGCAGACTTCGGAAGGCGTCGCCGACAGGATTTACTTCCTTCCGGTCACCCCTTCATTCGTAGAAAAGGTAATAGATAAAGAACGTCCTCAAGGCATACTGCTTTCTTTCGGAGGGCAGACCGCCCTGAACTGCGGAGTGGAACTCTACCGGAGCGGCGTACTGGAGCGCTACGGAGTCCGCGTACTCGGCACCCCGGTTCAGACCATAATCGACACCGAAGACCGTGAACTCTTCGTTCAGCGTCTGGATGAGATAGGCGTTCACACCATCCGTTCGCACGCAGCCTCTTCCCGGGAAGAAGCCAAGAATGCCGCCGCAGAACTGGGATACCCTGTCATAGTGCGCGCAGCCTATGCCCTGGGGGGCCTGGGATCGGGTTTCTGCGACAATGAGGCGGAACTTGACGCAGTCACGTCAAAGGCCTTCACCTTCTCGTCGCAGGTGCTCATCGAAAAATCCCTGAAGGGCTGGAAGGAAATAGAATATGAGATCGTGCGCGACTGCCATGACAATTGCATCGCCGTGTGCAACATGGAAAACTTCGACCCCCTCGGCATCCACACAGGAGAGAGTATAGTGGTAGCGCCCTCGCAGACCCTCACCAACGCCGAATACCACTTTCTCCGCAAGACATCCATCGACATAGTCCGGCATTTGGGAATAGTGGGCGAATGCAATGTGCAGTACGCCTTCAGCCCGGACGGCGAAGACTACCGGGTCATAGAGGTCAACGCCAGGCTCAGCCGTTCATCGGCCCTTGCATCAAAGGCCACAGGATATCCCCTGGCTTTCATCGCAGCCAAACTCAGTCTGGGTTACGGTCTGTTTGAACTGAAGAATGCGGTCACGCAAAACACCCCGGCCTTCTTCGAGCCGGCGCTCGACTATGTGGTTTGCAAGATCCCGCGCTGGGACCTCGCCAAGTTCAAGGAAGTATCCCGCGAACTCGGTTCCAGCATGAAAAGCGTGGGAGAGGTGATGGCCATTGGCAGATGCTTCGAAGAAGCCATTCAGAAGGGTCTGCGAATGATAGGACA
>ONFK01000138.1 GCA_900317065.1 uncultured Bacteroidales bacterium | reverse complement strand
AGGAAGGGCTCGACAAATTGAAGAAGGAATTGGCTGACGCTCTCGCGCAGCGTCCCGTCATCTCCGCGGCCATTGCGGAGGCGCGTGAGAAGGGAGATCTCTCCGAAAACGCAGAATATGAATCCGCCCGTGAGGCCCAGGGTCTGCTGGAGCTCAAGATCGCCCAGCTGCAGAACCAGGTGGCGAACGCCAAGGTCGTGGACGCATCCCAGCTCAGCACCGACAAAGTGCAGATGCTCAACAAGGTGAAGGTTCAGAACCTCTCTGCCGGAATGACCATGGAATTCACCATCGTAGGCGAGTCCGAGGCCGATTTCAGCAAGGGCAGGCTTGCCGCCACCACACCAATAGCCAAGGCTCTCCTCGGGCACGGAAAAGGTGAGGTCGTCGAGGCGAAGGTGCCTTCAGGAGTAATGAAGTTCAAGATTCTGGAAATATCCCTTTAGCGCATGGCAACTATTTTCACACGCATAGCCAATGGAGAGATTCCGTCCTACAAGGTGGCCGAGAACGAGGATTTCTATGCATTCCTCGATATCAGTCCGCTTGCCGAAGGACATACTCTCGTGATCCCCAAGAAGGTGGAGGACGATTACATCTTCCATCTCGACGCCGATGTCTATGAAGGCCTCTGGGCTTTCGCCCGCAAGGTTGCGGTCGCTCTCAAGGCTGCGGTGCCGTGCAAGAGGGTGGGCGTCGCGGTGCTGGGAATGGAAGTTCCCCACACCCACATCCATCTCGTCCCGCTCCAGACCGAAGGCGATCTGGATTTCCGGAAAAAGCGTCCTGAAATCAGCAAGGAGCGTATGGCCGAAATAGCAGAATCCATACTCGCAGAATATGAAAAACTCTAGGATACTACTGTTGGGCGCAGCGCTGCTTGCTGCAGCCTGCACTACAGACAAGGCTTCCGTCGACTTCACCGTCGCCGACGCCCCTTCGTCCAGTCTCGTGCTGAAACAGCTGGAAGGTACAGTGGCCAATGTCCTTGATACGGTCAAGACGGATGCCGCCGGGCATTTCCGCTACGATGTGAAAGTCGAAGCGGGGCAGCCCGAATTCATCTATGTCTTCAAGGGGGACCAGCGCATTGCTTCCCTTCTTGTCGAGAAGGGAGAGAAGGCGGTGGTGAGCGCAGATACTCTCGGCAATTACGAGGTCTCCGGCTCCGAAGGTTCGGTCCTTCTCAAGCAGGGGGATGACGCCTTCCGCACCTATGTTTCCAGGCTGTATGCGCTGGCCGCTTCCGGCGCGCCCCAGTCCGAAATCAACAAGGAGTATGTAAGTCACTACAGGAACAGCACCAGGTTCGTGTTGTCCAATTCCAAGTCTCTTGCAGTAATCCCTGTCCTCTACGAGAATATCCAGGGTGCGACTTACACCTTCGGGGGAGTCAACGACGCTCTTGTCTTCCGTTCCGTGTGCGATTCGCTCAAGACCGTCTATCCCGATTCCAAGTACGTCAAGGCTCTCGAGGCCGAGACTGCCCGCAGGGAGCAGCTGTTCTCGCTGCAGAACCGTATCGCCTCTGCCGGCGAACGTGCCTATCCTGCGTTGAGCATGCCTTCCGTGACCGGGGAGACGGCGGAACTCGACAGCCTCGATGCGAAGGTAAAGCTGCTTTGGTTCTGGGATGCCCGCGAAGCTTCGCACAAGATTTTCAATCTGGACGTGCTCAAGCCTCTGTATGAGCAATACAAGTCGAAGGGTTTGGGTATCTATGCGGTATGCGTGGATCCCGACAAGGCCGAGTGGGCGCAGGTTGTCAAGTCGCAGGAGCTTCCGTGGGTGAATGTGAACGACGGGCTCGGTACTGCCTCCCGTTCGCTCTTCCTCTACAATTTTCAGAGGGTGCCTTGCTGCCTGCTTCTCACCGAAGACGGGATTACTTCCGTCAATGTCGGGGAGAAGCCTCTGCAGGCCGCTTTGGCGAAGTTGCTAAAATAGTTTTTTAGGGGTAGTTGCGATAAACTGCTTCAGATAGAAGGGTTCGAAGTACGCGGTGTCTTCGAACTCTTTTTTTTCGTATTTGCGCATGGCCGGCACCAGCATTGCACTCGCTTCCGGGCAGCATTGCATAAATACACTACCGTCTGCGGTTGCACGCAGGGGGGCGAATTTTTCGGCGGCGTCGCCGATGACTGCGACGGGGCCGGAAGCGAAGAGGTCCGAGAAACTGTTTTCGTCCAGGATTACGGGGGAGATGTCGGTCAGGCGGGTCCCTTCAGGGGAAAATACGGCAGTGTAGACCTCCATCCTGCGGGCATCCACCATAGGGAGAATCGCCTTGCAACCTTCCGGAAGGCCGGCTTCGATCGCCTGCCTTGCGAGAATGTCGAGGGTGCTTACCGCAATCAGCGGCACCTGTCCTCCGAAGCACAGGCCTTTTGCAGTGGATGAACCGACGCGGAGCCCGGTGTATGAACCTGGACCGGCGCTGACTGCAACGGCGTCAAGTTCCCGGACGGTCCATCCGGATTCTTCCAGCATCTCTTTGACAAATACTGCGGTGAGCGAAGCGTGCGCTCTGGGTTCGGTGCTCCGGCGGGAACATACTATGCGTCCGTCCTCGGCGAGTGCGGTGGAGCACAGGGAGGTGGATGTCTCTATAAGCAGAAGTCTAGGCATTGACTATGAGTTCTTTCAGATATGGGAAAACCTTGAGGGAAAGGTCCCGGAGTGCGGTGTAAACTACGGAGGAGTTGAGCACTTCCGGTTTGACTATTCCGAATTTCAGGATGACGGGGTCGAGGATGAAGATCAGCAGACCTATCACGATCGCGGCTTTGAGCAGGGCGAAAACGAAACCCAGAAGGCGGTTCAGCCATCCGAGCGATGCGAGGCTCAGAGTCTTGGTTATCAACTTTCCTACAGCTGCCAGAATGAAGATGGTGATGATGACCGTGACGGCGAATGCTATGATGTTCACGATCTTCTGGTCGGCGTGCATGAAGCCGTTCAGCCATTCTCCGATGACGACGGAGAACTTGAAAGCGGCCCATACGCCGGCAAATATCGAGATCAGCGAGACCAGTTGCTCGACCAGACCTTTGCGTATGCCGGTGACCAGCGAAGGCACGAAACATACAAGCAGTATTATATCAAGAGTTTCCAAAGAATTGATTATATTTGTAAATTGTTTAAGCAGTACAAATTTAAGTAAAAAATATGACATTCAAAGAATATAAAGGATTGGATCTGGTTGCCACGGGAAACCGTGTGCTGGAGCGTTGGAAAGAACTCAAGGCCTTCGAGAAGAGTCTCGAACTCGCGGAAGGGGAGCCTGAGTTCATCTTCTTTGAAGGTCCTCCGTCGGCAAACGGAAAGCCGGGCATACATCATGTGATGGCCCGTTCCATCAAGGACGCGATCTGCCGCTACAAGAGCCAGACAGGCTGGAAAGTGCGCCGTCGCGCAGGCTGGGACACACACGGACTGCCCGTCGAACTCGGAGTGGAGAAGAAACTGGGCATTTCCAAGGCCGACATCGGAACGAAAGTAACCATCGAAGAATACAACCGCACTTGCCGTGAGGAGGTGATGAAGTACACCAAGGAGTGGACCAACATGACCGAACGCGTGGGCTACTGGGTGGACCTGAACGATCCTTACATAACCTACGACAACCGTTATATCGAGACTCTGTGGTTCCTCCTCAAGAAGATCTACGACAAGGGCCTTCTTTACAAGGGATACACAATCCAGCCCTACAGCCCTACGGACGGCACCGGCCTCAGCTCCCATGAGCTCAACCAGCCGGGATGCTACCGCGATGTGTCCGACACGACCGCGACCGTGCAGTTCGAGGTGATCCGCGATGCTGCATCCGAAAAGCTCTTCGGCGAGGATCCCGTATACTTCCTGGCCTGGACCACCACCCCCTGGACTCTTCCTTCGAACACCGCGCTCTGCGTGGGCCCTGGCATCGAATACGTGCGAGTGGCCTCCACCAACCAGTATACCGGGCAGAAGGCCACCTACGTGCTCGCCAAGGAGCTTGTAGGCGCGTGGTTCAACGACAAGATAGCCTACGAGGTGCTTCCCGGTTCGTTCAAGGGCTCGGAACTCGTCGGCATACGCTACAAGCAGCTGATTCCCTGGTTCAAACCCGACGGAGACGCCTTCCGCGTCATCCCCGGCGACTATGTGACGACCGAGGACGGTACCGGCATAGTGCATATCGCCCCGACATTCGGCGCCGACGACAAGAGGGTGGCTGCGGCCGCCGGAATCGCCGGCGTGATGCCCGTCGACATCAACGGAAACCCCATGGCGCAGGTGGACACTCAGGGGCGTTTCGTGCGTCTGGAAGACCTCGATCCGGCATACGTCGCCTCGTCGGTGGATCCTTCCTACAAGGAGTTCTCCGGCCGCTACGTAAAGAATGCGATAGACGATTATTTCCGCAAGCTTCACGGTCAGGAGCCCCTCGCCAAGGATGCTCCCGTGCTCGACGTGGACCTTTGCGTGATGATGAAGCAGGACGGACGCCTGTTCCGCATGCAGAAGCATGTTCACAGCTATCCTCACAGCTGGCGTACCGACTGCCCTGTAATATATTATCCTCTTGATTCCTGGTTCATCCGCACCACCGCCGTCAAAGACGAGATGGTAGCCCTGAACAAGCAGATCCGCTGGAAGCCGGAATCCACCGGCACCGGACGCTTCGGCGTTTGGCTTGAGAACATCCAGGACTGGAACCTCAGCCGCAGCCGTTTCTGGGGCACGCCTCTCCCTATCTGGCGTACCGAAGACGGCAAGGAAGAAATCTGCATAGGCAGCGCCAAGGAGCTCTACGAGCAGGTCGAGAAAGCGGTTGCAGCAGGCATAATGGCCTCCAATCCCCTTAAAGACAAGGGATTCGATCCTGCAGACATGAGCAAGGATAACTACGACCGCATCGATCTCCACAGGCCCTACGTCGACAACATCTTCCTCGTGAGCCCTACGGGCAGGAAGATGACCCGCGAGAGCGACCTTATCGACGTATGGTTCGATTCCGGTTCGATGCCTTATGCCCAGACTGGCCTTCGCGGCATCGACAGCGCGGATTTCGGCAGCACCGCCGACTTCATCGCCGAAGGTGTCGACCAGACGCGCGGCTGGTTCTATACCCTGCACGCGATACATACGATGGTAAGCGGAACTCCCGCTTTCAAGCG
>ONFK01000298.1 GCA_900317065.1 uncultured Bacteroidales bacterium | reverse complement strand
CAATTATTTTTTGTAATTGACGATTTATTTATATATTTGCACTATGAAACAGTTGTCAGATATCCAAAAGAAGATGCTGGCCCTGCTGGAGGAGCGGGGCGAGGCAAGCGCGGCAGATTTCAAGAAACTGATGCCCGGGGTGCCCGAGCAGACCGTTTTCTCCCGCATACGGGCCCTGGAGCGGAAGGGCCTGATATACGAGGCGGGGCGGGGGCTATATGCAATGGGGGCAAAACCGGTTTACAGGGTGGTGGCAAGCCCGAAGATGCTGGAACTCAATTCCCTGCTGGTGAGCGAGTTCGTCGGTGCATGTCTCTGCATCTCGAGCCTTGACGGCGACAACATCATCATCGAAACGGACCGGAAAGAATGCAACAGGATGCTGGTGTTCCTGCGAAGCAGATATCCTGGAGTATTCTCTTTGAAGGAAGCCATCCCTTTCAGGGAGAAATTGAAAGACGCCATTGTGGTGAAGGCGTTGGTGTCCGACGCCCCGCAGATAGTCTCCGACGGGATGTCGGCCCCTTCCCTCGAGAAAACGCTGGTGGACCTGGTAGCCGACAGGGCGTTTTTCCGTCTGGACGACGATGCCTTGCACAAGGAGTATCAGAGGGCTTTCGAGGTGTACCCGGTCCGCAAAGACAGGATGCTGCGATATGCAGGCAGGAGGGGTGTGACGGAAGAGGTCCGCGCTCAGATAGGCAAGGTGGATGCCTACCGCGTGGAGATGATAGGCAAAATCCAATGTACACTGGCAAAGCAACCTGTCGTACGGGCTTGGTTGTTCGGCTCCTGGTCCCGCATGGAAGAGCGTCCCGACAGTGATATAGATCTGCTTATTATATTTGACGAAAAGGCGAATGTAAGTTTACTGGATCATATTGGATTTCAACAAGATATAGAAGATATTTCAGGCAGGGCCGTAGACATGGTGACAAACGGCACACTGCTGCCTTTTGCAGAAAAAACAGCCAGCATCGACAAATACATTATTTATGAGAGAAGCGCCTAGAGACCCTGAACGGCTGAGACATATTATTACAGCCATTGATAATGCCATAAGATTTACTGAAGGCAAGACGTTTGAAGACTTGCAAGCCAATAGTATTCTTTTCTTTGGCACGGTGAAGAATGTAGAAATTATAGGTGAAGCATCTTATATGCTCACAAATGAATTCAAAGAACGTCATTCTGCAACTCCCTGGAAGAGAATAGTCGGCCTAAGACATGTCTTTGTGCATGAATACTACCAGATAATGCCAAAAGAACTGATGAACGTAGTCCAAAACGACCTGCCGCCATTGCGGAAGCAGGTCGTGGAATATCTGAAGGAGTTCGAGGCTACAGAAGGCTTATCAGAAGGAAACTGAAGTGGGCGATGATGCCGGCGCAGAGGCCTGCGATGGTATGGGCGCCAAGGGCCTTGGGGATGGCTTTGCGCCAGCCGAGGGAGTCGAGCATGGCGGTGTGGGTGGAGAGATAGCCGGACCAGCACATGCCGATGGCGGTGCAGACCGCAATGGCGTTGCCGTCCAGGAAACCGGCGGCGTCAAAGCTGGGCAGCAGCCCGAGCGAAGCGCCCACCGACCCGAGGGCAGTCATGGGGAAGGCAATCAGTTCCATCGCCTGGAAACCGAAGAGCCACTCGAATACCCAGTGTATCTTTCCTGCGAGCCAGGGCAGGATAGGCACGCCCTGCGTAGCGGCACCGGTATAGCCCTCCGCACCGGGACCGAAGGTCACCATGATGACTGCCGTTGTGATGATGAGCACGCCGGGAATGATCTGAAGGCCGAGTTCGACACCGTTCTTGCCACCGTCCAGCATAGCGTTGAGGAAGCGCATGAAGATGCCGTCCTTCTTTCCGCTTTCGATGCGTTCTTCCGCAAGTTCCTCCTGGGAGGCTTCTATCACCTTCTCTTCCATCTCCTCCGGCCAGGCCTTGCGGCAGGAGCGCTGCATAAGGCGCGTGGAGATGATGGAGCCGCAGAATGCTCCGAACAGGCCGATGAAAGCAGCGCTTACGTTCCCGTAGCCGAACATGGTGATGAGCACCACGAAACCCATTCCGAAGGC
>ONFK01000159.1 GCA_900317065.1 uncultured Bacteroidales bacterium | reverse complement strand
CAGGCGACGTAACATACATCGCCAACCCCGGGACCAAAAGCCTGGTAATTCTTCCGGACAGTTCGGTAGTGCGCCTGAACGGTGCATCCAAGCTGGTAGTGCCTTCGCGTTTTGGAGGGAAGGCACTACCCCCTAAACGCTGGGAAATCAACATATTACGTGCCACCAGCCTTTTAGTCGAACAGGGCCTTGTAGCCCGGAATCAGGCTGCCGCTGGATTTCAGCAGGTTTTCTTTCTTGTAGTCCATGGCCACGATCTCGCTTGCGGGGGTGATGGCGATGAACATGTCCTTGATATCGGTGCTGCCTTCCGTGGTGCGGGCGACTGCGCTGAACTTGTAGATGTCCAGTTCCTTGACGCCCAGGGAGTCGTGGTCCGCCAGCCTCTTTTCAATGGCTTCGATCCCCTTGAGAACGGCTTCGTCCTTGAGGGCGGCCTCCAGTTTGGCGTTGGCATTGAGCACTTTGCCGTTCGCCTGGTATCCTTCCGCAAGTTTTATGTTCTGCTTGCGGCGCAGTTCGATGGTACTGCGCCTGCGCGCTATCTCCTCGCCGAAGGTGGAACTCTCCACGAGTTCCAGATTGATAAAACTCAAGCTCTTGAGTTCTCCGAGCTGTTCCTCCACCTTGCCCCGGATGGCGTCTTTTACGGGATCGGACTGTTTCGGAGCGCAGGCTGCGAGAGAAAGGAGAATAAATGCGGAAATAACTGCTCTTTTCATATAATTTGCTAACTTTGCACCCGGAAAATTACAAAATTTCAAAATATTATGCAACAGCACATTGATTCTTACGATTTCACCGGCAAAAAAGCTATTGTCCGCGTTGATTTCAATGTCCCCCTAAACGAAAACTTCGAAATTACCGACGACACCCGCATCCGCAGGGCCATCCCTACCCTCAAGAAGGTGCTTGCAGGCGGCGGTTCCCTCATCATCATGAGCCACCTCGGCCGTCCCAAGAAAGTTGATGCAAAATTCTCCCTTAAGCATATCGTCGCTCACGTGAGCGAATGCCTCGGCGTTCCCGTACAGTTCGCAGAAGACTGCCAGACCGCTGACGCGCAGGCTGCCGCCCTCAAGCCGGGCGAGGCCCTGCTTCTCGAAAACCTCCGCTTCTACGCAGAAGAGGAAGGCAAACCCCGCGGACTCGCAGAGGATGCCACCGACGAGGAGAAGGCTGCCGCAAAGAAGGCCGTGAAGGCTTCGCAGAAGGAGTTTACCAAGAAGCTCGCTTCCTACGCAGACTGCTACATCAACGACGCATTCGGAACCGCACACCGTGCACACGCTTCCACCGCCCTCATCGCCGAATACTTCCCGAACGACAAGATGTTCGGTTATCTGATGGAAGGTGAGATCAAGGCCATCGACAACGTGCTGAAGAACGCCAAGAGGCCCTTCACCGCCATCATCGGCGGCAGCAAGGTATCTTCCAAGCTCGCAGTGCTCGAGAACCTCCTCCCCAAGGTCGACAACCTGATCATCGGCGGCGGAATGGGCTACACCTTCATCAAGGCCATGGGCGGCAAGATCGGCAACTCCCTGCACGAGGACGACCTCATCCCTCAGGCAAACGACATCATGGCCCGCGCCAAGGAACTCGGAGTGAACCTCTCCCTCTCCACCGAGACCGTAGTCGCCGACGACTTCAGCAACGACGCCAACCACAAGACCGTTCCTTCCATGGAGATTCCCGAAGGATGGGAAGGCATGGATGCCGGCAAGGCTTCGCTCGATAACTGGAAGAAGATCATCCTCGACTCCAAGACCATCCTCTGGAACGGCCCTGTGGGCGTGTTCGAGATGGATACCTTCGCAAAGGGAACCCTGCAGATCGCAGAGTACCTCGCTGAGGCTACCGCAAACGGCGCTTACACCCTCGTGGGCGGCGGCGACTCCGTTGCAGCCGTAACCAAGATGGGCTACGCCGACAAGGTCAGCTACGTTTCCACCGGCGGCGGTGCAATGCTCGAAGCCATCGAAGGCAAAGACCTTCCCGGCATTGCTGCTGTGCGCGAGTAATTGGTGCTCACCCATGTACAAGGTCTCTCGATAACCGGGGGACCTTGTTTTTTGCTGCCTTGCCGTTACAGGCTGAGGCGGACGTAGATGCTGAGTGGGAGGGCTTTGCCGAAGCGGTCGTTCAGCGCCAGCTCTCCGGAAGTCAGGACGCCGGGCCCGGCAGTTTCCCGCTTACCTTCCGCGACGGGCAAAGGGCAGGGCCGTGTCTCGCAGGGAGACCCCGGTCCCTGCATTGCCCGTCCGATAATCTCCCGCTGTCCATCCGCAAGGGGCCGTGTCTCGCAGGGATACCCCGGTCCCTGCATTGCCCGTCCGATAATCTCCCGCTGTCCATCCGCGACGGGCGAAGGGCATGCGAAGTCGCGTCCGAAGGCCTGGCGCACGATGGTTTCTCCCAGGGCGGCGGAGTAGCCGTTGGAATATAGGTTGAGCACCATGAAGGAATTCTGCGGCTTGAGGATGTGAGAGACGCTGCGCAACAGGCCGAAGAGACTGTCGTCCAGTTTCCATTTTTCTCCGTTCGGACCGTGCCCGTAGGCGGGGGGATCCAGGATGATGCCGTCGTAGAGATTGCCGCGGCGTTCTTCGCGCTGCACGAACTTCATGGCATCCTCCACGATCCAGCGAATGCCGTCCATGCCGCTGGCTTCCATATTGCCTCGCGCCCATGTGACTACCTGCTTGATGCTGTCGAGATGCGTCACATCCGCTCCTGCCGCCTTTGCCGCAAGGGATGCACCCCCGGTGTAGGCAAAGAGGTTCAGCACTTTGGGTGGTGGCGCTGCCTCCAAAACCCCCGCTGCTCCCCCGCCGACATCGTTTCGCTCAGGGCCGGTGTTCGCCGTGCGCTCTGGGCCTGAACCGGCTGCATTTCCTGCCAAACGCCTGACCTGTCGGTAGATAAACTCCCAGTTCGGGGCCTGCTCGGGGAAGATGCCCACGTGCTTGAAGGCCGTGAGTCCCAGGCGCATACGGAACTGCGGGCCGGACGCTCCTGCAGCTCCGGCAACACTTGCGCTTCCGGCATCTGCGCCATAACGGATATACCATTGTTCATCCGCCTTCTTGTGACGTTCCCAGGTCCCGCGGTCCTCGATGGCCCCGGATCCGGCATTCTTTCCGCCCTTCCCGGCATCGCGGCCGCCGTTCTGTGCGCTCGCCAACTTGAATGAGAAATGCGCAAGGCGGCGCCATTCGGCCTCCGACATGCTTCTGTCCCACAGTGCCTTGGGCTCGGGACGCACCGTTATTATCTGGCCGAAACGCTCCAGTTTCTCGCCGCAGCCGCTGTCCAGCAGCTCGTAATCTTTCCACTGTTTTGAGGGGACCTCTACCATAGTCCTGCAAAGATACTAGTTTTCACTGAACTTGTATGCAAAAAGGGTGGTTTTGCATACATCTCGCCAGATTTTGAAGGACTTGTATGCAAAACGTGCAGTTTTGCATACAACCAGGCCTTTTTCGCCCGATTTGTATGCAAAATGAGCGATTCTGCATACATCCCGGCGAACTGACGCAGTTGGGAATGAAGGCGCGATCGGTTAAGCTACCGGGCGCGGTCGATGAGGTCCTGGAATAGGGGCAGGAAGGTGGTGTCGCCGGATTTGACGAAGATTTCCGGGTGGAACTGGACGCAGATGTTGCTGCTGCGTCTGGAGCTGCCGGAGTGCTGCAAACTGCCGCGCTTGGAACTGCCGGCGCGCTGCGGGCCGTTCCAATCCCAGGCTTCGACCACGCCGTCGGCAGAACGGGCGACAACGCGAACGCCGGTGCCGGGGTCTTTTACTGCCTGGTGGTGGAAGGAGTTGACCATGACAGAATCGAGGCCCAGAAGGTCGTGCAGGCGCGAATTCGCATCAATATATATCCAGTGGGTGCCGATGGAGCCGCTTTCGCTCTGCCGATGGCGGATGGCGGCATGCCCTTGGCTGGCAGCAGTGGCAGTGCCGTCCACTTCGCTACCGCCACGCACGGGCCCGCTCAAAAAACTTCCGTGGACGGCTCTGCCACCGCTACCGCCACGCACAGGCTCGCTCAAAGAAGCACTGCCGGTGCTCTCCGGCAAGGACCCTATCTGGCCGGGAAGGTCCTGATAAAGCGAACCTCCGAAAAATACGTTCAGCAGCTGGGAGCCGCGGCATATGCCCAGGACGGGCATTCCGCGCCGCATCGCCTCGGCTGCCAGCAGGAAGTCGCTGGTATCCCTCGGGGCATTGACTTCCACCGTCGAATCCAGCACGGCCTCGCCGTAGCGCGCGGGGTCCACATCCTCGCCTCCGCTCAGAATCAGGGCGTCTGCCAGGGCCAGCGCTTCGGCGGCTTCGGCTGCGCTGCGGACGGGCGGAAGTACTGCGGGGATGCCCCCGGCGGCACGGACGGCGGCCACATAACTGTCGTTCAGCGACACCACGCGGGCGTCATCCCAACTCGAGGAGATGCCCACGACGGGTTTCCCTGCAGACCGGCATCCGGCCAGCATCACGCTCAGGAAGAGCATCACCTGGAAACGAAGCTCATACGCGTCAGTTCTTGGTCGCTGTCCCGATCATGTCGGAGAAGCGGGTTTCCACCGTGGAGCTGAGTTCCTTCTCGCCGGCGGCCTTCAGCACATCGGCAAGGAAGTAGACGTAGTTGCCGCAGAGCTCGAACTCATCCTGCGCAAAGGCGTAGAACTCGAGATAGAAGGCGGCCGAAGCGAGCAGTTCGTCGGCAAACTTCACGGCAAGCTCGCGTCCCTTCTCGGGCTGCCCGAGCTTGTAGTACAGTTCTATCGTCTTCACCACCATGTAGTCGTTGCCGCTGAATCCCAGGGGGATGGCGCAGATGGGGAAGTTGACCATAGCGGCCTCGCTTTGGTCGAGCATCTCCAGGGCGCGTTCATTCTGCCCGTTCGCCATGAAGGCGGAGGCGCAGTTGACGTGCAGGTTGCGTATGCCCATCACGGCGAGGAAGGTGTAGCAGTTCTGATAGTCCACGAACCAGTCCGGGGCCTTGAGGGCGTCGAAACTGTAGACTTCGGTCATATAGTGGTAGAGCTCGTCGCAGTCCACCAGGCCGTAGGAGTTGGAAGAAGGCCTGTTCTTGTAAGGCACGAACTTGGAGGAGAATCCGTCGCTGACGAGATAGTCCTTGATGCCGATGTTGAGGTCGCCTCCGTAGCTGAGCATATTGAGCGGCCTGTCCCACTGGTAGGTGGAGAGGAAGTCTAGCACGAAGAGCTCCGGTTTGGTGAGGAACTCCTTGCCGGCCGGGATCTCCAGTATCAGGGTGTCCAGCATCCGCGAAGCCATCGCCTCGGAAACTATCCCGCTCGCCAGGGCGTTCGCCTTGTTCACGGGCACGGAGATCTTGCGGGAGGCGATGTAGTCGTACTTGCGCCCGGAGCTCATCTGCACCTTCACCTGGGGATGGCGGAAGAGCTTCATCACGTCTGCAATGCTCATCACCTTGCCGCGCTGGTCGTAGATGGGGATGTATTCGTTGGTGCCGTAGAGGTACTGCGCCTGGCCTACGCTGAGTGCCAGGGGCTTGCTCTCGTTGCAGGCCCATTTCATCTGGTCGATGTGCCAGTCGGTGCCGAGCAGGGAGGTGTTGGCGATGCGCACGTCCGTACGCACGTCTTCCACTTCCTGGGCGTACCAGAGAGGGAAGGTGTCGTTGTCGCCGTGGGTGATGAGCACGCCCTGGGGACCTACGGACTTGAGGTAGTTCGCACCGAGTTCGGGGGCGGTGCGGCGGTTGCTGCGGTCGTGGTCATCCCAGTTCTCGGCGGCCATCAGGGCCGGCACGCAGAGGCCCAGGACGGCCAGGCAGGACGCGAGCGCCGTGCTGTATCTGCCCTTGAAGGCATCTTCCAGCAGATCATAGAGTCCGAGCACACCGAGCCCTATCCACACCGTAAAGAAGTAGAAGGATCCCGCGAATGCGTAGTCTCGCTCGCGGACCTGGAACGGAGGCATGTTGAGGTAGATGACCACCGCGATGCCGGTCATGAAGAACATCAGGAAGTTCAGCCAGCATCCGCGCTTGTCGCGCCCGAACTGGAAGAAGAGGCCGACGAGGCCAAGCAGGAAAGGAAGGAAGTAATAATGGTTCTTACCCTTGTTCTCCGCGAGCACGGCGGGGGCATTGCTCTGGTCGCCAAGACGCCAGTCGTCGATGAACTTCACGCCGCTCTCCCAGTTGCCGTGGAAGATATTGCCCGGCGAGGGGCTGTGCACGTCATTCTGCCTGCCCACGAAATTCCACATGAAGTAGCGCCAGTACATCCATCCCAACTGGAAGTCGAAGAAATATGCAAGGTTGGCGCCCATGGAAGGTTTGGGGTTCT
>ONFK01000131.1 GCA_900317065.1 uncultured Bacteroidales bacterium | reverse complement strand
GCAATGGCTCCCATGAGTTCGGGGGCGAGCTTGCCGCTGAGGAAGATGGCCGTAGGACCGTCAGCTCCGCCGATGATGCCGATTGCACCGGCCTCATTCGGGGTAAAGCCCAGAAGCAGGGCGAGCAGATATGCTCCGAAGATACCCATCTGGGCCGCAGCGCCTATCAGCACCAGACGCGGCTGGGAAATCAGCGCGCTGAAGTCGGTCATGGCTCCGATTCCAAGGAAGATCAGCGGGGGATACCATCCCATGCGCACGCCCTGATAGAGGATGTTCAGCACGGAATTCTCCTCGTAGATGCTGACCTGCAGTCCGGCGAGCACGGGGATGTTGCCTATGATCATGCCGAATCCGATGGGCACGAGCAGCAGGGGTTCCCAGTGTTTCTTGATGCCCAGGAAGATGAACATCAGGCCGATGCAGATCATCGCCAGGTGCTGCCATGTGCAATTGGCAAAACCCGTGAAACTCCAGAATTGCTGGAGACTCTGTACTATGGTATCCATCCTCAGGCGATGCTTGCGATGTCGGCTCCTTCAAGCACGGAGTCGGTCTTCTTCACATAAATTGCGGTAACGGTTCCGTCGGACTCTGCGAGGATGTCGTTCTCCATCTTCATGGCTTCGATGACGGCGATCTTCTGGCCGCGCTTGACCGTGTCGCCTTCCTTCACGCACACGTCGATGATTACGCCCGGAAGGGGAGACACTATCTTCTTTCCGGCACCGGAAGCGGCGGCAGGAACTGCTGAGCCTTGGGCTGGACGGGAGCTCTCCTCGGCAGCCGCTGCCACCCTCGGCTTATCCCCAAAAATCGGCAGATTTTCGGGGGCCCCGGAATTACTCCGCACCGCACCGTCCAGCCCGGATTCGAGTTCTACATTATAATCGACGCCGTTCACGGTGACGGACGCATTCTTGCCTTCTACTGAATTTACGGTAACATCGAAATCCTTACCGTTGATCTTGAACTTATACTGGCTCATTTCTTTGGAGTTTTTCTGAAATTAAGTGATGGAGTTCCCCAGGCGCTCTCGCGGGGAGCATAGGTGATTATGCCGGGTTCCACGTCGTGGACGGCATTGCCGAGATGCAGATGCAGGGCCATCGCTATGGCTGCATTCACTTCTCCGCCGAGTTCGGACTCGAGTGCCATCGCAATGGCCGCAGCCGTTTCGGCATCCGGTCCGCCCTTGGCCTTCTTCTTCGAAGCCTTCGGGGCTTTCGGAGCGGAAGGCTGGGAGATTTTTCCTATGAGGCTGTATACGAAATACAGTATCACCAGCGCGGTGAACACGGTGGTGACTGCGATCAGCGTCAGCGTGAATCCGTGAGGATCGGTCTCGGCCATGCGTTTGGCGCCCTCTGTCATGTTAAGGATTACGGTCATTACAGAGGCAGATTATCGTGTTTCTTTGCGGGGAGTTCCTGACGCTTGCCCTGCAGGCTCTCAAGGGCGCGGATCACGCGGAAACGCGTGTTGCGCGGCTCGATGACATCTTCGATATAGCCCTTCTGGGCGGCCTGGTAGGGATTGTTGAAAAGTTCCTCGTACTCGGCCTTCTTCTCTGCGCGGACCTCGGCCTGCCTTGCAGGGTCGGCCTCCGCCTTGATCTCCTTTCCGTAGAGCACGTTCACGGCTCCGTCGGCACCCATCACCGCGATCTGTGCGGTGGGCCATGCGTAGTTGATGTCGCCGCGCAACTGCTTGCAGCTCATCACGATATGTGCACCGCCGTAGGCCTTGCGGAGGGTTACCGTAACCTTGGGAACGGTGGCCTCTCCGTAGGCATAGAGCAGTTTGGCTCCGTTGGTGATGACTGCTCCGTACTCCTGCTGGGTGCCGGGAAGGAATCCGGGCACGTCCACGAGGGTGACCAGAGGAATGTTGAAGGCGTCGCAGAAACGTACGAAGCGGGCCGCCTTGCGGGATGCGTTGATGTCGAGCACGCCGGCGAGCACCTTGGGCTGATTCGCCACGATGCCTACGCCGCGTCCGCCGAAATGGGCGAATCCCACGATTATGTTCTTCGCGAAATCTTTGTGGACCTCGAAGAAGTCGCCGTCGTCCACTATGGTGCGGATGACCTCGTACATGTCGTAGGCCTTGTTGGGATTGTCGGGAATGATCTCGTTCAGCAGGTCGTCCATCCTGTTCAGAGGGTCTGAGGTCGGCCTGAAAGGAGCGGTCTCCATGTTGTTCTGGGGGATGTAGCTCAGCAGGCGCTTGATGGTTTCGATGCCGTCCTGCTCATCCTCGGCAGCAAAATCGGCGACTCCGCTCTTGCTGGCGTGCACGCTCGCTCCGCCGAGCCCTTCCTGGTCGATGTCTTCTCCGGTCACGCTCTTTACGACTGCGGGGCCCGTGAGGAACATGTAGGAGGTGTTCTTCACCATGAGGGTGAAGTCGGTGAGGGCGGGGGAGTAGACGGCGCCGCCTGCACAGGGGCCGAAGATGCCCGAAATCTGGGGAACCACGCCGCTGGCGAGGATGTTGCGCTCGAAGATGTCGCCGTAGCCGGCGAGGGAGTCGATGCCTTCCTGGATACGCGCTCCGCCGGAGTCGTTGAGGCCGATTACCGGGGCGCCGCAGCGCATGGCCATGTCGAGCACCTTGCATATCTTCTCGCTCATGGTCTTGCTGAGCGATCCGCCGCTTACGGTGAAGTCCTGTGCGTATACAAACACGTGGCGGCCGCCTATGGTGCCTTGTCCGGTCACCACGCCGTCGCCGTCAGGATGAGATTTATCCATGCCGAAGTTTGTACAACGGTGCTGGACGAACATGTCGAATTCCTCGAAACTGCCTTCGTCCAAAAGCAGGGCAAGGCGCTCACGTGCCGTGAGTTTGCCTTTCTCGTGCTGTGCGTCGATGCGTTTCTGCCCTCCGCCGAGACGCGCTTTGGCGCGGCGTTCGACCAGGGCTGCGATCTTTTCTTGTTGTATGCTCATAGTTAAGTGTGTGTCCTTATTTTAGCTTGCAAATATAGCCATTTAATTTTATATTTGTGGTATGGATTTGAAGAAGATAGTCGTTCAGGATTTCCGCAACATAGAGTTGCAGGAACTTGAATTCTGTCCCAATATAAACTGTATCTCGGGGAACAACGGCGAGGGAAAGACCAATCTCATGGATGCGATCTGGTATCTTTCCATGGCGAAGAGCGCATTCTCCGCCTCCGACCGCTACAATTTCCGTCACGGCTGCAGCGGCTTCGCACTTTCCGGTCTCTATTCCATGCCATCCGGGCCGGATACCCGCATCAGCGTGCAGGTGGACGGCAGCGGCAAGAAACTGCGCAGGGACGACAAGCCCTACCAGCGCCTCTCGGACCATATCGGCCTTCTGCCCGTGGTGATGGTGTCTCCCACCGATGCCGCCATGGTCAGCGAAACCGGAGAGGAGCGCCGCAAGTTTTCGAATGCGGTGCTTTCGCAGATGAGCGCCGAGTATCTCAATGCCGTCCAGAACTATACGCGCCTGCTTACCCAGCGCAACGCGATGCTCAAGAACGGGCCGGCGGACTTCCAGCTGATGGACGTGATAGATTCGCAGATGGAGGCGTTCGCGGCCCCTGTGTTCGAAATGCGGAGGCGCCTGGCAGCGGATCTTTCTCCCCTCGTGCAGGAGTATTACGCAGGCATTTCCGGAGGAAGGGAGACGGTCGGCATCAGCTACCGCTCAGACCTGGAACGGGGGAGCCTTACGGAACTCTTCGCGTCCCGCAGGGAGAAGGATTCCATCCTCAAGTTCACCACCGCTGGCGTGCAGAGGGACGATTTCATATTCGAGATGGACGGCCGTCCCATACGCCGCTGCGGATCCCAGGGCCAGCAGAAATCCTTCCTGGTCTCGCTGAAATTCGCCCAGTATTCCCTGATGAAGGAACGCGCCGGATATGCACCCATACTGCTGCTGGACGACCTCTTCGACAAACTCGACATGGGGCGCGTGCAGAACCTCCTCAGGATGGTGGCGGGCAACGACTTCGGCCAGATATTCCTCACTGACAGCAACAAGGTGCGTCTCAGCGGGATAGTGGACGGCATCACCTCCGAAAGGACCTACTACGAGGCGAAGGGAGGCGCCTTCACCCGCAATGAGTAACCGTATAGCATGTTCGCGGAGAGCGGAGCCCGCTACAGCCACAATACCCAACGCATCTTCATTGCCTGGAACGAAGTTTCCGGCGCGCAGCAGTACACCATCAAGCGCTTTTTCAGGGACGGGAAACTCTACATAACCCTCTCCTCCTCGGTCGTATGCAGCCAGCTCTCCATGCAGAAGGATGTGCTCCTGAAGAAGATAAACGCCGCCATCGCAGGCGACGAATTATATATAGGCCGGCAGAACGAAGGCCCGGTCAAAGAATTGATACTGAAATGAAGTTCGTTATAGATCAGGCGATACCCTTCATCAAGGGCGTGTTCGAACCTTATGCCGAAACCGTGTACAAAGATGGCATGGCCATCTGCAGGAAAGACCTGCTCGACGCCGATGCCCTGATCATCCGCACCAGGACCCGCTGCAACGAAGCACTCCTTTCCGGCACGTCGGTGAAAATAATCTCCACCGCCGCCATAGGAATGGACCATATCGACATCCCCTATTGCAACGAGAACGGAATCTTCTTCCTGAACGCCCCTGGAAGCAACTCGGGAGGTGTCATGAACTATATCTTCTCCGCTCTTTACGGGGCGGCGAGCCGCGAGAGGATTCCCCTTTCCGGAGCGACCTTCGGCATCATCGGTGCAGGGCACGTCGGCACCAGGGTGGAAGGGATGGCCCGCACGCTCGGATTCAAGGTCCTGCTCAACGACCCTCCCCGCGAGATGGAAGAGGGGCCGAACCAGTTCGTCAGCCTGGACTACCTTCTGGAGAACTCGGATATCGTTTCCATGAGCATGCCGCTAACTCCTTCTACCCAGAGGATGGCTGACGGCGCCTTCTTCGACAAGATGAAATTCGGGGCGATCTTCATCAACACCGCCCGAGGCGAAGTCGTGGACGACGACGCGCTCATGGCGGCCTTCCCCAAACTCGGCCCGGTCATCATCGACACCTGGAACAATGAGCCAGACGTGAACCGGGAGCTGATTTCCAAGGCGACCATAGCCACTCCGCACATCGCGGGCTATTCTTATCAGGGCAAGCAGAGGGCCACCTCGGCCGCGGTCCGTTCGGTGGCGCGCTATTTCAAGATAGAACCCCTTTACGAGTTTTTCCCCAAGACGGAACTAGAGGAACTGGAAGCGGTGAAACTGGACCTCGCCGGGCTTACGCAAGGGGAAATCACCTCGGTTTTCCAGTACAACTACCCGATTTTTACCGACGACTTCATGTTCCGGGTGAATCCGGGCAAGTTCGACGAACTTCGCCAGCAGTACAGATACAGGCGCGAGTTCTACGTTTAGACTAAACAATATAACACAGACTATATGACCATAGAACAGCAGATGAAATTTTTCAGGGAAGGTTTTCCCTGGATGAAGATAGATGCTCCCGCGACTCCCGGGAGGGGAATTGAGGTGCTGGACGCCGCCGCCAGGGACGCCTGCATAGCATACGCAGAAGGCGCCGCTGTGGACGGACGCGTCAAGTTCGTGCCTGCCTCCGGCGCCGCCTCGAGAATGTTCAAGGACATTTTTGCCGGGATGGAAAAGCCGAACGACTCCGTACGCCGCCTTACTGAAAACATACGCAGGTTCGCATTCTACGACAAGGCAGTATTCGGCGAGCCTGACGCATCTTCCGATGCCGACTGTTCCCGCACCGCAGCCGCCCTTCTCACCGATGCCGGGCTTGGCTATGGCAGCAAGCCCAAGGGTGTGCTGAAATTCCACCGCTATGCCGATGAAGTCCGCACCGCCCTTGCCGAGCATCTTGTCGAGGGACAGGAGTACATGCGCAATGCCGACGGTAGCGTGAACCTCGTGGTCACCATATCCCCGGAGCATCGCAGCCTCTTCGAAGAGGCCCTTGCGGAGGTGAAAGACAAGTACGAGAAGCGCTATGGCGTGCGGTACAATATCCGCTTCACCTATCAGTCTAAAGATACCGACACGATCGCCGTCACTCCGGACAACGAGCCTTTCCTCTGCGACGACGGCAGCGTGCTCAGGCGCCCCGCCGGGCACGGCGCACTCATATATAATCTCAATGAGGTGGAAGAGGAACTCGTATCCGTCAAGAATATCGACAACGTCGCCGTGGAGTCCTACCTCCCTGCCACCGCGCTGTACAAGAAGGTGCTCATGGGCCGCGCCCTGCAGCTTCGCGACCGCATCTTCTCCTGCCTTGAAAAACTTGACGCTGCGGATGCTGCCGGGGCCCTGCGCCTCTGCAAAGAAGAGATTGTTCCCTTCCTCCGCGACGTCCTGTGCATAGAACTGCCGCCGGTTTCCGATGCCGCTCTGCCCGAACTCGTCCATGCCAAACTCAACCGCCCGGTGCGCGTCTGCGGCATGGTAAGGAATCAGGGCGAA
This sequence comes from uncultured Bacteroidales bacterium, assembly GCA_900317065.1. Lineage (GTDB taxonomy): Bacteria > Bacteroidota > Bacteroidia > Bacteroidales > UBA932 > Cryptobacteroides. The sequence goes on along the minus strand of ONFK01000131.1, from coordinate 2,988 downwards.
CCCGGAGGCGGACCCTTCATCATCCGCGGAAAGGACGGAAGCACTTCGCTCCAGATCCTCGAGAGCGTGCAGATCAATCCTGACGATCCTTCCGCCGTCGCGGCGCTGAAGTCCGCCACGCACTTCAATCCGGTAGACCTCGTATGCTGCCTGCGCGACTACAAGGGCCGCAAGTTCAATCTTCCGGACTATGTGGATCCCGATGCCGGATTCATCTCTTCGAAGAGTTTCCAGGGGAGGGAATTGAGGGCCTTGGAACTGCCCGGGCTCTGGAACGGTTCCATGAGTGACTGGAATACTTTGTTTGTCGAGGTCCCGCTGGAGACGTTCAATCCTGTAAAGGTCGTCCTGGACCTGCTGCGTCCTGCGCATCAGTAGTCGTGCCTGCCGTGGTGTCGCGGGAAAGGGCGATAGTATTGTAAATATTTATGAAAATTTGTATTTTTGCAGGCTATTAGAAAAATACAAACAAATTACAATATGGCTACCAAGAGCAAAAGCAAGGAAGAAGTTCGTCAGGAACAGGTTGAAACCCGCGTTTCCAAATTCGAACAGTTTTACGAGAATTACAAGAAGGTCATTTGGGGCGTGCTGATCGCCGTCCTGGTAATCTGGCTCGCTGTCCTCGGCTACCAGAAATACATTTACCAGCCCAAGTGCGCCGAAGCACAGGAGCAGGCATTTCCCGCAGAGACCAATTTCCAGCAGGGCAACTACGAAATCGCCCTCAACGGAGACGGCAACGTCCTCGGATTCGCAGAGATCATCGACAGCTACGGCATCAAGGCCGGCAAGGCTGTCTATCTCTATGCAGGAATCTGCGAACTCCAGCTCGGAAACTTCGAGAACGCCATTTCCTATCTCAAGAAATACAATGGCAAGGAAGACATCCTCAAGGCCCGCGCCCTCGCATGCGAAGGTGACGCTTATGTAGGACTCGAAGATTACAAGTCTGCAGTCGCCGCATACAAGAAGGCTGTCGCAGTTGCCGACAACCCCTATGCCGCAGCATATCTTGTCAAGGAAGGTCTCGCTCTCGAGCAGCTCGGCGACAAGGCTGCCGCCCTCGACTGCTACAGGACCGTCAAGGACAAATACCCCCAGAGCATCGAGGCATACGACATCGACCGTTACATCGTAGCAGTGGAGGAGTAAGTCATGGGAAGAGCTTTTGAATTCCGCAAAGAGCGCAAGTTGAAGCGTTGGGGTCACATGGCCCGCACCTTCACCAAACTTGGAAAGGAAATCACCATCGCAGTAAAGCAGGGAGGCCCCGACGTGACCGGCAACCCCCGTCTGCGCGCCCTCATGGCAGAAGCCCGTTCGGAGCAGATGCCCAAGGAGAACATCGAACGCGCAATCAAGAAGGCGACCGAAAGCAAGCAGGGCGACTTCAAGGAGGTCATCTACGAAGGCTACGGTCCTTTCGGCATCGCTTATCTCGTAGAAACTGCAACCGACAACAATACCCGTACTGTCGCCAACGTCCGCAGCTACTTCAACAAGTGCGGCGGCTCGCTCGGCACCAGCGGCAGCGTCGCCTTCATGTTCGACCACAAATGTGTCTTCCGCATCAAGGAGAAGGAAGGCCTCGACATCGATGAACTCGAACTTGAACTCATCGACTACGGCGCGGAGGAAGTATTCGAGGAGACCGTGGTGGACAAGGACGACAATGAGAGCAAGGAAGTCGTCATCTACGGCGACTATGCTTCCTACGGGGCAATCCAGAAGTACATCGAGGATAACGGCTACGAGCTGGTATCCGGCGGATTCGAGCAGATCCCGAACGTGGAACTCAAGGAGGTTACTCCCGAGCAGCGTTCAACTCTCGAGAAACTCATCGGCCTTCTGGAAGACGACGAAGACGTCACCAACGTCTACACCACGATGAAGCCTGCTGAAGAGTAGGCTGCATGCATCTTAAATCAGTATCGGTATGCAAAAACGCCTGTTTTGCATACCGATACTTGTTTTTTTGCCCATTTGTATGCAAAAAGCCCCTTTTTGCATACAGCCACGGAGGCGAGGAGCTATTTTTTGAAAATCCTTTGGATGATGAGGGCGATGGCACCATCGCCAGTTACGTTACACGCGGTGCCAAAACTGTCCATAGCGATGTAAAGCGCAATCATAAGGGCCTGCTGTTCGGCGTCGAAGCCAAGGATTGAACTGAGCGGCGCAAGAGCTGCCATGATGGCTCCGCCGGGCACGCCGGGCGCCGCCACCATCATGATACCCAGCATGAGAATAAATTCCAGAAACTTACCGAACTCCATCGGCATTCCCGCCATCAGGCACACAGCGATGGCGCAGCAGGTGATCTTCATAGCGCTGCCAGGCATGTGTATAGTCGCACAAAGAGGAACTGTGAATCCGGCCACATCCTCCTTCACCCCATTGGCTTCACACTGCTTGAGCGTGACTGGTATGGTGGCGGCCGAACTGGAAGTTCCAAGCGCCGTAAAGTAGGCGGGGAGCATGTTCCACAGCAGCTTGAAGGGATTCCTCTTGGTAAAGAGGCCGGCCATCGCGAACTCGTAGATGAGCACGAGTATATGCAGGACGAAGATTACTACTATGATCATAGCGAATACCTTGAGCACGCTGAACACCTTGCCGGTGGCGGTCATGTCGAGGAAGATGCCGAATATATATATAGGAAGAAGGGGAATTATCAGTTTTTCTATCACTCGGGCGACGAAGGTCTTGAACTCCGCGAAAAACGATTTCATCGCGGGCATTTCGGCGTTGGCTATGCACAGCCCCATGACAAATGCGAACACCAGCGCGGTCATCACGTCGAACATAGCCGGAATGGAGATACTGAAGAAGGGCTGGAGAGAGGCCGCTTCGGTCAGGTCGGAGGCGCTGCCAACTTTCGCGACAATCCCCGGGAAGAAGGCGCTCCCGACTCCGAAACCGCCCAGCGCCACGATTACTGTGTCGAGATAGGCGATCAGAACTGTCACGAGCAGCATCTTGCCG
>ONFK01000129.1 GCA_900317065.1 uncultured Bacteroidales bacterium | reverse complement strand
TTATTTTGGCCAATATCTTCTTTAGTTTGGCATTTGTGTATTTCCCATTCGTGTTCTATTTAGCTCCTTATTATGAGTATGTAGCAAGTTACTTATCAAGTTTCTCTCCTATTCGAAGGACCTGGATGAGTTGAAGCGCCGTGGGTACATCCGCCTGAAGACTGACGGAGATATCGTTCCTCCCAAAGAAGTGCTCAGAAGTTTCAAGTCCGACAAGCCTCTTGAACCCGAGCCCACCACGGGACTTTCAACCCTCCAGCTTCTTGTGAGGTTGCGGCGGATGATGTCACTCCGCTCTGAGGATGAGATTTCTGACGACGATCTCATTTCTGAGATAGACACGCTCATGGCCGACAATCCAGAGACAAGCATCGCCAAGGTCTATAATGGTTTCAAATGTTACGTTACCGATGCGGAACGAGTGATGTTCATCGCCGTGCTGCTTCGCTACCAGTTTGATAATGACGACGAGCTGTCGTGGTACAATATCGACGACTATTTCGACGAGAACAGTCTGGAGAATCTTCAATGCGGGTTCAACGCTGAAGTTCTGGAACTTCAGAGCAAGGGAATTATTGTATTTGCCGGAAGTGACGGGATGCTCACGAAGGAATATTTCAAGATAAGTGACGAGGTGAAGGAAAAGGCCCTGGCTGATATCGGAGGCATGAGGAAAAAGGAACGCAAAGTGACGGCATCGAGCAAGATCACCGCCTCCACCATCCACAGCAAGGAACTCTTCTACAATCCCGCAGAGATGCGGCAGGTAGACCAGCTGCAGGAACTGCTCAGTGAAGAGCGTTTCTCCGACATCCGAACGAAGATGAAGGACTTGGGCCTTAGGACAGGATTCTCCTGCCTGTTCTACGGCGGCCCGGGTACCGGCAAGACCGAGACGGTCTACCAGATTGCCCGGAAGTCAGGACGCGACCTCTTCGTCGTTGACGTCTCGCAGGTCAAGAGCTGCTGGGTGGGCGAAAGTGAGAAGAATATCAAGCAGGTCTTTTCCCGCTACCGTGAATGCGTGAAGGGGGGCGGAGCGGTTCCCATCCTCCTGTTCAACGAGGCCGATGCCGTGTTCGGCATCCGTCAGGAGGGGGCCGGAAGCGCCGTCGACAAGATGGAGAACTCCATCCAGAACATCATCCTCCAGGAGATGGAGGACCTGGACGGAATCCTTATCGCGACGACCAACCTCACCTGCAACCTTGACAAGGCTTTCGAGAGGCGTTTCCTCTACAAGATCCGTTTCGAGAATCCTTCCGTGGAAGCGAAGAGCCGTATCTGGAAAACCATGATTCCTGAGCTTGGCGAGGCGGAAGCCCTCCAGCTGGCGTCGGATTTCGACTTCTCCGGAGGGCAGATAGAGAATATTGCCCGGAAGAAAACCGTCAAATCCCTTATAAGCGGTGAGACTCCGACCTATACCCAGATACGGGAGTACTGCCAGGAAGAAACTATAGGAGACTCGCCTGTCCGCAGGAAGATCGGTTTTTGAGAAAAAACCAATCTTTATTACCAACTGCCACTTTTCGGCAATCTACACACCTACCTTTGCATCAGAAACCAATACAAAGCACATTATGGAAAAGATCAATCTGAATGACGGCCTGATGGCCATCATGCTCGAGGAAGAGGCCTGGAAGAACCTCTCCTACGACTTCAACTGGACCGAACAGCTCCTGGAAAAGTACCAGGACAAGCTCGACTGGGAGTCGGTCAGCCGCAGCAGCAACGTCCACTGGACCGTCCCGATGCTCGAGAAGTTCCGCCGCAAGATCGACTGGAAGGAACTCAGCGGCACCTGTCAGAAATCCCTCCTCTGCCCCGAGGTCGTGGAGAAGTTCGAGAACTGCTGGGACTGGACGGTCCTCTCCGGTAACAGCTACCTCCCCATGACCACCGTCGAGAAGATGGCGGACCGTATCGTCTGGAAGGAGGTCGTGAACTCCTACCGCAGTTCCGACGAATATGCCTTCTACGAACAGCTCCTGGAGAAGTTCTCGGACCGCATCCCGGCTTCCATCCTCAAGGACTCCAGGCTCTGGGATGCGCTGGTCGAGAAGAAACAGGAAGAGATCCTCCAGCGCATCTGCTTGGAAAAGTAGGAAAGAATTTGCCAAATTCGGGCATGCTGCCTGAATTTGGCATTTTTCTTCATTATCTTTGCATCAACAAATCACAGGAACAATGGCAAAGAATTACTTCAACCGTTATGTCTGGCTTATCGACACGATCAACCGTGCCGGGCACATTACACTCGCGGACATCTCCCGCAAGTGGGAGGACAGCTCCCTCAATGACGAAGGGGGGCCGCTTGCCGAGCGCACCTTCCACAACCACCGCATAGCCATCGAGGACACGTTCGGCATTGAGATCAAGTGCGACCGTTCGCTGGGGTACTATATCGCCAATTCCGATGACCTGGAGGGGGATGGCGTGCGGCAGTGGCTCCTGGAGTCCCTGTCACTGAATAACATCCTCAATGAGACCAAGGACATGCGTGAGCGCATCCTGTTCGAGGACATACCCTCCAGCAAGCGCTGGCTCACGGTGCTCGTCAACGCAATGAGGGACGGCAAGGCCGTCGAGATGACCTACAAGAGTTTCTGGCGGGGCGAAGAGACCACCTTCATCGCCCATCCCTGGTGCCTGAAACTCTTCAAGCAGCGCTGGTACGTCCTCGCGAAGAGCGAGGAATACGATGAGCCTCGCATCTACTCACTCGACGAGAGGATGCTTGCCATCACGCTAACGAAGAAGGCGCTGAAAGTGCCCTCGAAGTTCAACGCCCGGGAGTTCTTCTCCAATTTCTTCGGGATTTTCATAGGCCGGGATTACAAGCCCGAGAGGATTGTCCTTAAAGTGGAAGCCTACCAGGTGAACTACTTCAACTCCCTGCCCCTGCACCCGAGCCAGAGGCTCATCGAGAGCAACGAGGCCTACTCGGTCTACGAATACTGGGTCGCCCCGACCCTCGACTTCCGCCAGGAAGTCCTACGCCATGGGCCGACCGTGGAAGTGCTGGAACCCGCGACTTTCCGTGAGGAAGTCAAAGATGACATTATGGCAATGGTTGCATTATATAAAGACTGATGTTATGGAAGTCAATATCAAGGACTTATATAAAAATAAACTGGATAATCTGTGGAAAGAGCAACCGACTGAAATCACAGACAGAGGGTACGCCATGGAACAGTATCTCTACACGGATTCGTTACTTTTCCTTGGGCTCAACCCATCCACTCGTGGCGAAAAAGGGTTTTATACAGCAGAGTGTGACCAGTTCTTCGCAAAGTCAATGGAGATAGCGGATGAGCATTCCGCTCACTTTTGCCACCATGACCTGTTTCCAATCAGGGAAACGAAGCAAAATGTCCTGCTGAGCCTCGAAAAAAAGTACCCGGAATTCTTCAGAGAGCAGCTGGGGCTGACCAAAGAGATCATCGAGCGGGTAAAACCCCGCATGATTGTCATACTGAACGCAGAAGCGTGCCGGATATTCCAGTCGCTTTATGGATTCGAACCGGGCAAACACTGGAACGAGACGTTGGGTGTTGATATTCTTCCGCAGCTTGGCAGCATTCCAGTCCTGTTTTCAGGAATGTTAAGCGGACAACGTGCCCTTGACCTGGGGTCTTTTGCCCGCCTGAAATGGCATATCCGCAACACTTGCCGCAATCTTCAGATCTCTTTTGAGAAATAATTATGACTGTTTTTGGAGAAACAGACTTTGAAACGGCCACCAAACAGCCGTGCGGCGTGTGCAGCGTCGTTATTTAATGTCAAACAAAAAACAATGGTAGAAATCCATGTCAACTTACATCAGTGATATTTTCGACAATCCCTATTCCAACCATACCGTGGCGCTTGTCTCTACGGGAAGGAAAATTCGGGCAGGAGTAATTGACCTTGACGGCAAGTGGCTCCTCGAACCTCGATACAGAATGATAACCAGATGGGGAGGTCGTTATTTAGAGGTTGAAAAAGAAAACCGGAAAAGGGACTTCTGGGACAGTAAAACCGGGCGATTCATTTCCGATTCGTTGGGGCTCAATGTAAATAACCTTCTCGTGACTTCCAGCGGCAAAACCTTCTTTGTCTTTTATAATCGGGGCAATATAGGCCTCGCCGCTGAAGACGGGACCATTGTTTTCCCGGCAAGATACTGGAGCATCCTACCTTTTGGAGAGGACTTTGTCGTCCGATCGCGTGAAGGATGTGAACTTATTGACATTGAGGGCAATTTTATCGTCCCCAATGGATACGATGATATTGTGTATGGATTCCGTTCTGAATGTCTCTGGGGCGGAGATTATCCCGCATACAATGTTTCGAAGATCCCTGTCCGAAAAGGCGAGGAGTGGTTCTACATTGACCGGAATACCGGGGCTAGGATTTCCAATCGAACTTACCATGGCCTTGGGCCTTTTACTGAAACCGGATATGCGCTCTTTTCTGACAAACGGGATCGTAAAGGCATTATAGACTGTAAAGAAAACGTACAACTTACCGCGAACAAGTATGATATGCTACACTGGGAAGGGACTGATTTGCTTGAAGGGTATGGGACCATGCGGGGAAAGAGAATCCATAGACTTATAAACCCTCTTGGAAAATCACTCATTCCAAAATACTGGGCCGATATCCGCGATTACCAGGACAGCAAGGCAATATCTGTCAAAGGGGGCAAAAATGCCGTTTTTACGAGAATGCAATCAGGGGCCTTTTCCAAGTCATTCTGCACACCGAATGAGTATGTCCCTTTCATTTGCAAAGACTATATAGTTATACACCACTATTTTAGAAAGAGGACCAGATTATCTGGATTATATACATTGTGTAATGCTGCCGGCGAGTCTATATTCAGCCGTGACTACGACCGCATTTCCATTTCCGCCCATCCGGACCGCTTTTTCGTATGTGAGGGGAAAAAATGGTTTCTGATAAATGGTAAGGAAGAAGTTTTATGTGAAATCCTGCCTCCAAGTATTGATTGATAGAGTATGACCAACTTTGCGGCGATAGATTTCGAGACGGCCAATGAGTGCCGCTCCAGTGTATGCAGCGTCGGCGTGGTGATCGTGCGCGGCAGAGAGATCGTTGATTCCTTCTACTCGCTCATCCACCCGGAGCCGGAGTACTACCAGTGGTTCTGCCAGCAGGTTCACGGACTCGGCCCCGAGGACACAGAGGATGCCCCGGTCTTCCCGAAGGTGTGGGAAAAGATAGCCCCCCTCATTGAAGGCCTCCCTCTCGTAGCCCATAACAGCCGCTTCGACGAAGGTTGCCTCAAGGAGGTGTTTCGGGTCTATCAAATGGACTATCCGGACTATGAGTTCTTCGATACCCTGGCCGCATCACGGGAACACTTCGGATATTCCCTTCCCAACCACCAGCTCCAGACGGTGGCCGC
>ONFK01000128.1 GCA_900317065.1 uncultured Bacteroidales bacterium | reverse complement strand
ATCAGACCATTTACCAATTGTAGTTACTTTCAGATATGCGAACTGAATACATTATACTAATGCTTGCCTGCACTGCGATGTGCATCTGGGCTCATCGGTCTCGAGAGCGACCATGAGCCATTCTACAAATGGGCGGATCTTAAAGAACGATTATTATCATACACTCCCATATGAAATCAATACAACTAATAGTCATCGCTTCAGTCATTGCAATCGCTTCTGCATGCAAGGACAACTCGGAAAGTGTTTCCATTATCCCGGAGCCGGACAGTATCAGCATTGGAAAGGATTGTTTCAAGGTGGCGGGAGCCCCATCCATAGTAGGAGAAAATATCCCTGCCAGCGCAGTAGAAGCGATCAAGGACTTTTCAAACCATCTGCAGACCGTTACCGGAAAACCCATCCGGAAGAATGCTCCGGCTTTCTCTTATAAGCTGGACGAAAAACTCGCGCCGGAGGCTTATACAATTGAAATCAGCAAAAAGGGCGCAATCATAAGCGCAGCCGATCTCAACGGATTCCTTTATGCTATCCAGTCTTTGAAACAGATGTTGCCCACGGCTGTATACGGCAATACGGCATCCAAAGAGAATTGGATTCTTCCTGCCGTCAGAATTCAGGACGGGCCGCGATTTGCATACCGCGGACTGATGCTTGACAGCAGCCGGCATTTCATCCCTGCCGAAGAGGTGTATAAAATAATCGACCTGATGCTTGTCCATAAGATGAACCGCCTTCACTGGCACCTTACCGACGATCAGGGATGGCGTATAGAGAGTAAAAAATATCCCCGCCTGACCGAAATCGGGGCTTGGAGAAACGGTACGGAGATTCAGCGCAGGAAAGTAGCTGACGGTATTCGATATGGAGGTTTTTATACTCAGGATCAGCTTCGTGCAATAGTAAAGTACGCTGCCGCCCGAGGGATCACCATCGTTCCCGAGATTGATATCCCGGGGCATACTACAGCGGCCGTTGCCTCTTATCCCGAACTTGGCTGCAGTGGCAAACAGGTAGAAGTGCGCCAGTTATGGGGTATCAGCGAAGACGTGCTATGCCCAGGCAAAGAAAGCACCTTCGAATTTCTGGAAGGCATACTGACGGAACTTATGGACATCTTCCCTTCGGAATATATCCATATAGGAGGTGACGAGTGCCCGAAGCAGAGTTGGGAGAACTGCCCCCGCTGCCAGGCCCGCATCCGCCAGCTCGGCCTCCGCGACAAGGACGGTTTTTCTGCCGAGCACTACCTGCAGAACTATGTGACCGCCCGTGTACAGAAAATCCTGAACGACCATGGCCGGAAGATTATCGGCTGGGATGAGATTCTGGAAGGAGAACTTGCCAAAGGTGCCACTGTCATGTCCTGGCGTGGCACAAAAGGTGGGATTGAAGCCATTGGCAAGGGTTTCGATGTTATAATGAGTCCGAACACCTATTGTTACATAAACTATTTCCAGACCAAGGAGCGCGACAAAGAGCCACGCCGCAATGGCCGCTATCTCCCGGTCGAACAGGTTTACGGATATGAACCTTCCGATGGCATCCCGGAAAACGGGATGGAGCATATCCTCGGAGTACAGTGCAATCTATGGGGCGAATTCCTGCCGAACACCACACACTTGGAGTACCAGTTGCTCCCGCGAATGAGCGCATTCAGCGAAGTCGCGTGGTGCCGGAAGGATAATAAGGATTACGGACGTTTCCTGACTTCACTCGAACATATGACAGGCATATACAAGGCCCTCGATTTCGTCTACTGCCGCTACCTGTGGGGGTATGTGGGTCTTCCAGGCCACGAACTGCCTGCACGGAGCAAGGAAGAGCTGGACACCCTGGACTACCATAAGGTCCCTTATATGGAGTACTAGCGTCCTGCTTCAACGAGTAATCCTTATGCAGTCTATGACTGCCGGGATCTCTGCCGAAGGAGAAGATATCTCCACAAGGTTGTCTCCACGCCTGAGATTCACGACAGCGGCCGCTTCAGAGTAGCCGCTGCCTGCTTTAAGTTTGATGCCTTGCGAAACGCCGTTCACGGTCAGGACCGCCTCGCAGTCGGCATCGGAGCGGTAGCGCACTTCCAGGGTGTGCTTCCCTCCCCTGCGGCGGTGCAGGTTGCGCCATTGCAGGCTGTTGTCCGGAGAGCCGCCGAGTTCTTTTACGACTGCTCCGCAGGACGCCCCTTCCATCTGCACGTATTTTGCTCCTCCCAAGCCTATGTCATTATACGCAGGGATATATCCCCATTCAGCTTCATAAACGGAAGGCTCGAGGCGTTCTTTCCCCTTGATGGAGAGGATTCTGGCATAGTGGGCGGGCACTTCCATGCGGATGCCCTGTGAGCTTCCAATATCCTCCCGGCGGATCAGGTCGCGCAGCGCAATGTCTCCCTTGAACCCGAGGATTTCTGCGGGGACGTCGAAGATCACCGCTTCCTCGGAAGGATTGTAAAGCGCGACGGCCCGTTCATGCCCGCGGAGGGTCTTGACATCTTTCACGAACACGTACCCGTTCCCTTCGTGCTGAACCACATACGGCTGCAGCCCGAGGGGATCCTGATTGACTGCGACAAGTTCGGGATTGGTGACGAGGGTGCGGGTTTCTTCCGGCAGATACGCCAGGTCGCAGCCAATCATCAACGGGGAGCTCATGATGCACCACAGTCCGAAATGGGCTTCCTCCTCTGCGAAGGTCATTCCGTTGCCCCGAAGCAGCATTGAAGGTCTGCCGGCATATCCGACCACCAGCATATCCATGTCGTTGTATCTGCCGCCTCCGGCATAAGCGGAAAGGTACATGTTCATTCCAATTATATACGTGACGAACGGCCATTCCGGAGCGATGTCGCCGCTGATGCGCCAGGAGTCTCCAGCTTGGTTCACCCAGGTTCCGGGGTAGTGCCAGCGGCAGATATTCACTTCCACAGGATGGGTGGAAACGCTGTCTATCACCTCGCGTATGCGCATATACCTTTCTTTCGTGTCGAGTTTCAGGTGCTTGCCTCCGCAGAAATCTATCTTGATGAAATCGAAATTCCAGTCGTTGAAGTACACCTGGGCATCCTGGGCTTCATGGCCCCAGAATCCTGCCCCGAAACCGTAGAAATCGTCATTGTATCCGCTTCCGCAGGTGTTGTCGCCGGCATCGCTGTAGATGCCGGCCTTGAGTCCAAGGGAATGGATATGGTCGACGACCGGCCTCATGCCTCCGGGGAAGCGCACAGGATTCTCGGTCATTCTGCCGTTTTCGCCGCGCGGGCCGAAATATCCGTCATCTATATTTATATGGTCGTAACCTGCCGCGGCGAGGCCGGTGGAGACCATCAGGTCGGCCTGCTGCATGATGAGAGTGTCGGAAATGTCGGTCATGAAAGCATTCCAACTGCTCCAGCCCATCGCGGGTGGTGTCACGGCCGTGGGAGCCTGCGTACAGGCGGCTGCGAGTACGAAGGCTGTCAGGTAGAGAGTTTTGCGCATATTACTGTGGTTTGAAAATCTGGCGGTTGACTATCGAACGGCCCAGCGTCAGTGCGTCAGCATATTCAAGGTCGTCGCCGAAGCCAAGGCCCCGGGCGAGGGTGGAAATGCGTGCTGCAAGGCCGGAGATCTTCCTGTAAAGATAGAAAGATGTCGTCTCCCCTTCCACGTCTCCGCTGAGGGCGAGGATGACTTCAGTCGGAACTTCAGCTTTCTGCAGTCGCTCCACGAGGCGGTCTATGCTGAGGTCGCCGGGGCCTATCCCGTTTATCGGCGAAATGATTCCCCCAAGCACGTGGTATACGCCGTGATACTGGCCGGTCGCCTCTATGCTCATCACGTCGCGCACGCTCTCCACCACGCAGATGATGCCGTGGTCCCGCCTGTTGTCCGAGCAGATGCCGCAGATGTCATCGTCCGCAATCATGTTGCATTCCTTGCAATAATGGACCTTGGTGGCAAGATCGTCTATAGCCGTGGCGAAATGGTGCACGTTCCCGGCAGGCTGACGCAGCAGGTGGAGGGCGAGCCGGAGGGCGCTTCTCGAGCCCACGCCGGGCAGCGAGCTTATGGCCTCTACGGCTTCCTGAAGTACTTTGGAAGGATATTCATTCATATTTATATGCAAAAATAAGCAAAAAAAAAAATTTTTTGCTTATTTTTGCGGGCTGACTTGTCCGTGACGTCAGCTAACCCGTAAATATTAACCCTTCCAGCGCCTTTGGGGCGCCGGGAACTAAATTGGAAGTGGAATGATCAGCATTTTCTACAGGCAAGGAGCTGACATTGACGTAAGCCAGCACGAAACGGATTTTGCCAGGCTGGGCAAAGAGAACGTGCTTTGGATCGATCTCCTGTCGCCAACAGGAGATGAAAAGCGTGCAACTGAAGCCTTTCTCGGAACCGAAATCCAGAGCCGCGCCACGGCCGAGGAAATCGAAAGTTCATCCCGTTTTTCCGAAAACGACATTGCCATCTTCGCCAACACAAACTTCCTGTCTCCGGCAGACGACGAGATGGCGATCGATCCGGTGTCATTCACTTTGGTCGGCGATGTGCTGACGACCTTGCGCGAGATACCTCTCCGGTCCTTCACTTCGCTGCAGCGCCGCATCCAGGCACGACCGGCGCAGTTCAAGAGCGGATGGACGATTTTCCTTTTCATCATGGACCAGCGCGTCGACCTCGACGCAGATATCATCGAGCTGATGTCCAAGGAAACATCGCAGTTCAGCAAGCGAATCAACCAGAAAGAGGATATCAACGAGGATTTTCTTCTGGATATCAATCAGTTGCAGGAGAATGCAATGTTTGTCCGCGAGAACATCGTGGATAAGCAGAGGCTTGTCACGAACCTGCTGAAAAGCGGCCGCACCCCGGATATCTACGATGCCAAACTGAATGTGTTGCTGCAAGATATCGGGTCTCTTATCAACCATACCAATTTCACCTTCGAACGTCTCGAGTATCTGCAGGATACGGTTGTCGGTATCATCAACCTCGACCAGAACAACATAATGAAGATTTTCACCTTCATTTCGTTGCTGCTGATGCCTGCGACCCTGGTTGCCAGCTTCTACGGGATGAACGTGAAACTCCCCCTCGACGGCCTTCGCTGGGCATGGGTCATCCTGCTCGCGGCCATGGCTGTCATCGTCTTCACCGCCTGGTGGATTTTCCACCGGAAGAAGATGCTGTAGTTTAGTATAGGATCAATTCTCTTGACAATGAAAAAGTTTTTATGTTGGACTGTCGGCGTCCTTGCCGCAATCTGCATCGTTGCCGGCTGCATCTGGAGCCGCGAAATACGGACACTCGCCACGATTGCGAATGTCGGCGAGGCAGGGTCGGGAAGGGCCTTCCCATCAATATCAAGAGCTCTCAGGTCGCCGACGAGAACGGAGAGACCCGGACAATGAACTGCACAAGTTTCCAGGCTGCCCAGGCGGATAGTGACGGTTTCTGGTATGGCCGCAACTACGACTATTTCAAGAACCCCACCATGGTGACCGTCTCCCGCCCCAAAAAGGGATATGCATCCATAGCAGTCAGCGACATGTCCCACTTCGGTTACGGGTTGGAGAAACTTCCGGAAAAGTTCCTCGCACGGGTGAACTGCCTGGCTTCCATCTATGCCCCCGTGGACGGCATCAACGAGAAAGGTCTATGCACCTCGATCATGGCTCTTCCGAAGCAGGCGGCGCAGCAGGAAAGCGGGAAACACAAGGTGGGCACGACTGTCATCATGCGTCTATGGCTGGATAAATGCGCCACCGTACAGGAAGCCCTTGACCTTGCCTCCTCCCTGGACATATGCCATGACGCCGCCGTCGGATCCGGTTATCACTATATGATCGCAGATGCCGCCGGAGACTGCGCGGTCCTGGAATTTGACAAAGAAGACGGATGGAAAAGCATGGTTGTACGCAAATCCGAAGGCGAGAAATCCATGCTGGTAACGAACCATCTCCTTTCTGAAAAATACTATTCCGCAACCCCGGACGAAGCGGTCGGCAATCCGCATAGCAAGAGTTGGTGGAGGTACGAGACTGCGGGCAAATATCTTGCTGAGCATCAGGGAGTCCTGAGTTTCGAGGAGGCGCAGGAATGCCTTGCCCAGGTGCACTGGAAAGACCTCGTCTGGGAGAACGGGACGGTCGAAGACACCCAGTACAGCAACGTCTACGACCAGCAGAACATCACCCTGGCTCTCCGCAACTGGAACGACTACGGCACCACCGTCCGGTTCAGTCTGTAAAGCCCGGGAAAAGACGGATCTACATCAGCAGGGCGGACACGTCACGGCCGCGGGCGAGGTCTTTGCGGATCCGGGTGGAAGAAAGATCCACCATTGGAGCATTTATCAAAGTGACGTGGCATCCGATGTGGCGCTTGCGGCAATGCTCCCGGAGCACTTCCAGCAGAGCCGCGGAGTCGTACCCGGGTCGGGGATAGACAGCAATCTCATATTCGGAAAGGATACGCCTGGAACACCTCCAGCGCGGCAAACCCTCTAGATTGTCGGCCCCCATGACAAGAGTGAAAGAATTCTCCGGCTCCCGCGACTTTAGCGCATCCAGCGTGCGTATAGTATAGTTAGGAGGATCCATCCCAAGTTCTATGTCGTCCACCCTGACACGCAGTTCCGGATGCCTTGCGGCCGCTTCGCATGCAGCCTCGAAACGCCTGCGTGCATTCAGCGCCTTGGAAGGGTCCTTGAAAGGATTCTGCGGGGAGACGATCAGGTATGTGCAATCAAAACCTCCGGGCCCGGTCAAATATTCGAGTATGGCCCGATGTCCTATATGCAGGGGATCGAAAGATCCGGGATATACCGCGATTCTCATTTCGAAAGGAAATCGTCGACCACCTTCTCCGCATCCGCAAAAGCAGCTGCAAGATCGTCATTCACAAGCACATAGTCGAACTTGTCCTCGTAGGTGAGTTCTTCTGCGGCCTTGGCCACACGCTCTTCGATGGCCTCCGGAGTATCGGTGCCGCGGCCGATCAGGCGCTGGCGCAGGACCTCGACGGACGGAGCCTTGATGAAGACGGAGAGAGCGGCGTCGCCGAAATATTTCTTGAGATTCACCCCTCCCTTGACATCCACGTCAAATATGATTACATGGCCTCCCGCCCAGATGCGTTCCACCTCACTTTTCAAAGTCCCGTAGTAGCGGTCGGCATAAACCTGCTCATATTCCACAAAGGCATCTTCTTCTATGCGGCGGCGGAACTCTTCGGCCGTGAGGAAGTAATACTCTACCCCGTCCCGCTCCGTTCCCCGAGGGGGCCTGGACGTGGCGGAAACAGAGAATTCCATCTCCGGATGGAGTCCCAGAATATGATTCACGACAGTACTTTTACCCGACCCTGAGGGCGCCGAAAAAATGACTACTTTGTTGCTCATCTCAAGAAATGTTTCCGCAAAGTTAGCAAATTCTCAAAAATCACAATTCAATTGCCAAAAATCAAATATCAGACTTCGGTCATAATTTGCAGTTCAGCAGGATTCTCAGTAAATTTGTTGTCTTGAAATAGAAGTGTAATTTTCAATACAATAATGGCACAAGTCGTAATCATGCCCAAACAGGGCCAGTCCGTGGAGAGCTGCATAGTCTCCGAATTCAAGAAGAAAGTTGGTGATACCGTCAAAGTCGGCGATGTCCTTTTCGGATACGAGACCGACAAGGCCACCTTTGAAGAAGAATCCCAGGTAGAGGGTACCGTCCTCGCCATTTTCTATAAAGACGGCGACGAGATTCCAGTTCTGCAGAACGTGATGGTAATCGGCCAGCCCGGCGAGTCTTTCGCCGAGTTTGCGCCGGGCACGAACGCTCCGGCCGAGGATGGTACCAAACCCTCTGAAGCCGCTGCCACCCTCGGCACGCTAAGAGGGGGGACCGTGAGCGATGCGAACGGTGGGGTCGAGCGAAGCGAGACGGCTGAAGAGGGTTTAGGCACCTCCGCGGCCACACCCGGCGCGCCTGCATCTCCCCGCGCCCGCAGGGAAGCCGCCGAAAAAGGCGTCAACCTCAATGCAGTCGCAGGCAGCGGTCCTCACGGACGCATCATCGCACGCGACGTCGAAGCCGCAGCAGCCGCACAGGGCAAACTCAGCGGCCTGGCGAAGGCCAAGATGGCCGAAGGCGGACTCGTCGCAGGCGAAGGCAGCGGACTTGCAGGCACCGTCAAGGGCGGCGACCTCAAGACCTGGAAGGCAAACCACACCGACATTGCCGGCGAAGGCGAGGAATTCGAGGTGGTCAAGATGAGCAACATGCGCAAGCTCATCGCAAAGAGCATGTACAACTCCCTGCAGAACTCCGCACAGCTCACCCACATGCTCGGCGCGGACGCACGCAAGATTCAGGCACTCCGCAAAAAGGCGAAGAAGGCCCTCGAAGAAGGCAGGATCGACGCGAACATCACCATCAACGACTTCGTCTGCTTCGCCGTCATCAAGGCCCTGCAGAAATTCCCGAACGTCAATTCCCACTGCCTCGGCGACGCGATGCGCATCTTCAAGACCGTCAACCTCGGCTGCGCAGTCGACACTGAGCGCGGCCTGATGGTTCCCGTCATCAAGAACGCCGACGAACTCAACATCATCGGCCTCAGCAAGGAACTCAAGAAAGCGGCCGACGCCTGCAAGAAGGGATCGTTCAATCCCGACCTGCTCTCAGCGGAAGCCGGCAGCTTCACCGTTTCCAACCTCGGCGGATACGGAGTCGAATGGTTCACCCCCATCATCAACGTTCCCCAAAGCGCAATCCTCGGAGTCGGCACCATCGTGGCAAGGCCGAAGGACCTCGGAGCAGGAGTGTATGCATTCGTGCCTTATCTCGGCCTCAGCCTCACCTACGACCACCGTGCCATCGACGGCGGCGAGGCGACCCGTTTCCTGAAGCAGGTTGCAACTGAAATTGAAACACTGGAAGTTGAATTTTAATAACCAATCATATGGAACAGATTTTTGATTTAGCGATCATCGGCGGAGGTCCGGGCGGCTATGTGGCTGCCGAGAGGGCCGGAGCCGAAGGTCTCAGCACAGTGCTGTTCGAACGCAAGAGCCTGGGCGGCGTCTGCCTCAACGAAGGCTGCATCCCCACCAAGACCCTGCTCTACAGCGCAAAGGTCTACAATTATGCA
>ONFK01000125.1 GCA_900317065.1 uncultured Bacteroidales bacterium | reverse complement strand
CGCCCCGGTTTTCTTCTCTACGAAGAGTTCGACTCCGCGGGCGAGCCCTTCTCCCATCTCCACATTGTTCTGCCAGTTCGCGGAATTCCCGAAGAAGGAGGTCCCGTCGCTGTATTCCAGGATGTTGTGCATCCACTTGTAATATCCTTCCAGCGAGAACTCCCATCCGGGGATGCCGCTATAGTAGGCTCCTACCGACACCTGGTCGGAGGTGACGGGCTTGATCTTGTCGGTGATAGGCACCCAGAGGTCGATGGGCAGGGTAATCTTCGCCGGTGAAAGCAGGTGCACGTACTGCGCCATGCGCGAGTAGGAGGCCTTTGCGGACCAGTCGTGCGAGAAGTTGTACTTTGCGCTCATCCTCGGCTCCAGCGACCAGTAGGGCTTGCCCATGGTGTAGAACAGGGCGGCGTGCAGGCCGGGATTCAGGGTGAGCCGGTCTCCGACGCTGATATCGTCTTCCGCATAAACCGACATCTCGTGTCCGTGGAGGATGGAGTTGCCGCTGGCGGTGAAGCTTGTGTCGATCTGCACGTCGTTATCCCCGCTTTCAAACACATATCCTCCCAGCGTTTCCGGGATGAAAGTATGGTTCACGTATTCCGCGCCGAATTTCACCAGATGCCTGGGGGAAGGGGTGTAGTCGAAGTCTATCTTGGCCGTCAGGTCCCTCATTCCGGAGTGGTAGTCGATGGTGTAGATGTCCCTGCTCTTCACTCCGTCGTACACGTCCACATTCTCCATGTCGAAGCCCACCTTCATCTTGTAGCGGGTGTAGGCGACGGTGGTGTTCGAGAAGAGCTTGCTGTTGAAAACGTGGTTCCAGCGGAGTGCGGCGAGGGTGTTCCCCCAGCGAATGCCTATGTCATCGGACTCGGAATAGGAATGGTCGCGGGCCTCATCGCCGTAGTAGGCCGTGCCGTGGCCGGAACTCTTGTCTCTGTAGTAGAAGATGTCGCGGCCGTTGTAGGCGTTGAGATAGAGGCGGTCACTGTCGGAGATGCGCCAGGAGAGTTTGCCGTTGAGGTCGTAGAAGAAGTAGTTCCCGTGCAGGCCCTTCGCTTCCAGGATAGGGGTGAAGAACACGGTATGCATTCCGCGTCCGCTGATGGAATAGGCCAGTTTGTCCTTGATGATGGGTCCTTCGAGGTGCAGGCGGTCGCTGATGGCTCCCACGCTCACCGTGCCGTGCGTCTCCTTCATGTTGCCGTCGTTGGTGCGGATGTCGATGATGGAGGAGATGCGGCCGCCGTACCTGGCGGGGAAGGAGCCCTTGTAGAGGGTGACCTTCTTGACGGCCTCCGGCTGGAAGATGCTGAAGATGCCCAGCAGGTGTTCGGCGTTGTAGAGGGAGATTCCGTCGAGAAGAAGCAGGTTCTCCTCAGGTCCGCCGCCGCGCACATAAATGCCGGAGAATCCTTCCATTCCGGCCTGCACGCCCGGCATCAGCTGTATGGTCTTCAGCACGTCCGCCTCTCCGAAGAGAGTGGGAGTCTGCTGGATCACTGTCACGGGCACCTCGATCGCGCTCATCTTGGTGGAGAGAATGCCTGCGTCCTTGGTGGCCACCACGGTGGCGCTGCTGAGCTGCAGGTCGGGATTTAGAGTGATGTTTATGGTGGTGTCCCTCTGGAGATTGACCGTCAGTGTCTGGTCGGAGTATCCCATATAGGAGAATGTGAGTTCGTGCCTGCCCTTCCCGAGCGTGAGGGTGTAGAATCCGTAAGGATTGGTCACCGCTCCGGTAATGCCGCTTTCCGTGCCCGCCAGGCCCGCACTCGCTTTGCCTTCGCCAGTCTGGCTCGCACTCGCTATGCCTTCGCCAGTCTTTTCCTCGCTGGCCTGGCTCGCACTCGCTATGCCTTCGCTCGCCTGGCCCGCACCTTTTGCCGGTTTGCGTGCCACTACACCTGCGGAGATCAGCGTCTCCCCGGTTTTGGCATCAGTAATATATCCGCTGACGGTCGCCCGGCCGGACTGCGCATGTGCTCCGGTCTGTGCTGCCGCTCCCGTTCCCGATAGTAGTATTACAAAGGCCAGTGCGGCCCCCAGAATCCTCAATTTCATATATGTCAAAATCGCAACTTTGCGAATCCTTGCTTATTGATGCAAAATCTGCGCCCTCGGCTGCACCGCCCTCCCCGTTCTCTGTAGGTTTGTTCCCATTTTCGGCCATTTTTCGGAACAAATACCCGAAACCCGCACGTTTGTTCCCGAAAACAGCCATTTTTCGGAACAAATACTCGAAACCCACAAGTTTGTTCCCAAAAACCGGCATTTCCCGGAACAAATACTCGAAACCCGCACGTTTGTTCCCGAAAACCAGCATTTTTCGGAACAAACGGAAAAGCGTCAATCAAGTTTGGCGGCCGAACAATTCGGAAACAATCCCCCTGTCCAAGCGAAGCATCCTTTGAATCTGCCCTTGCGAGGCATTATAGTCGCTCCGCAGGGCTTTGGCCAGTTCTATTTTCGAATTATTGGGGAGAAGGGTAACCCTGCCGTCACCGTACTTCTTTTTAGCCAACAAGGATAAGACCGCAAACATCTCATCGTCAGTCAGAAACACAGTATCCCCCAACCTTTTGGCAATCTCGGAATAGGCCTCATAGTTTTTGGATACGATAGAATAATATTGGTGAGCGTCACGGAACATACTTTCGCCGTATTTGATTGCACAAAAGCTCTGCGGAAGAATCAGGCCGTCCTTGATCATATATCCGTCCGGCAGATCCGGAACCCGGCTTTTGCAAAGTTTCAACTTTTCATCCCTTGTCAAATTACCCCAGGGGCGGGCATCAGTGGTGTACGCCTGTGGATTGAAGTACAGATATCCGCCGCCCCACGGATAAGAAAACGGGGTGAAAGCCGGGTTCGCCAAATAGCCATTCCTGTTTGTATATGCTATTTCGTATCGCATACTCCGCAAATTGTCTATTGGAATATATGATGCCTCGAACTTTTCGAAACTTGTGAAACGGCCGTCGAGTCTCCTCTTTATTTCCGAGAAGAAGTCCCGGCACATCGTCTCCAAACCCTCCACAATCACGTGAATATGGTTGCTCATTACTTCAAAGGTAAGGATTTTCACGCCGGTGAGTGAGGCGGCGATTGCAATTACCGTCACCGCGAACTTATAATCTTCAGTCGTTTCACAGATAATCTCCATCGACTGCCCGTCTGTGCAGATGTGCCAGAAAGGGCCGCCGTTCAAAAAAGTCAATTCGCAGGATTGTTCCTGCTGGGAGGGGGACAGAAGTCCGGAAGAAGAAGCTTGCATAGCACTGCCATTTAATAATCCAACAATCAAATCCACCGCACCAATGGCAGCGTTCAGCGAAGATAGTAAAAACCCCGGATCTTGTCAATAATATTTTAATTTGTTCCGAAAAATGGCCTTTTTTCGGAACAAATACCCTAAACCACAGATGTTTGTTCCCGAAAACAAGCGTTTTCCGGAACAAAACCCAGAAACGCAGACGTTTGTTCCCGAAACCGGCCAATTTTCGGAACAAACACCGGAAAAACAAAGGTTTGTTCCCAAAATCAAGGGTTTTTGGGAACAAATGTACTGGAAGGGGTGCTTAAAGAGTGTTCAAGGAGCCAGCTACACCGCCACCGGGGCTTTGATTGCCGGCCAGGGGTCGTAGTCCACCAGGGTGAAGTCTTCGTACTTGAAGTCGAAGACGCTCTTCACATCCGGATTCAGCAGCATTTTCGGCAGGGGCCTGGGTTCGCGGCTGAGCTGCTCGGCCACCTGGTCGAAATGGTTGAGGTAGATGTGCGTGTCTCCGGTGGTGTGGATGAATTCACCCGGCTTTAGACCGCAACACTGCGCAATCATCATGGTGAGTAGCGCGTAGGACGCGATGTTGAACGGCACGCCGAGGAAGGTGTCCGCGCTGCGCTGATAGAGCTGGCAGCTCAGTTTGCCGTCGGCCACATAGAACTGGAAGAGACAGTGACAGGGAGGCAGGGCCATCTTGTCCACTTCGCCCGGATTCCAGGCGCACACCAGCATGCGGCGCGAGTCGGGATTCTTCTTAATGGTTTCTATCACCTGCGAGAGCTGGTCGATGCTGCGTCCGTCCGGAGCCGGCCAGCTGCGCCACTGGTGTCCGTAGACCGGGCCCAGGTCGCCGTTCTCATCGGCCCATTCATCCCAGATGGACACACCGTGATCCTTCAGGTACTTGATGTTCGTGTCCCCGGAAATGAACCACAGAAGCTCATAGATAATGGATTTGAGATGCACCTTCTTGGTGGTGAGCAGGGGGAAGCCCTCCGAAAGGTCGAAGCGCATCTGATATCCGAAGACGCTCTGCGTCCCCACGCCGGTGCGGTCGTGTTTGATTACACCGTTCTCGCGGATATGCCGCAACAAGTCCAGATACTGTTTCATAGTGTTCCAAAAGCCCAGATTATCGCCTGTTCAAAAGTCTCGCCCGGCTTCAGCAGGGTGGAAGGATAGTCCGCCTTGTTGGGACTGTCGGGGAAGTGCTGGCACTCGATGGCCACGGCGTCATAGTCGTGATAGACATGGCCGTTCTTGCCTTCGGGGCATCCGTTCAGCCAGTTGCCGGTATAAACCTGCACTCCAGGCTGGGTGGTGTATACCTTGAGAATCCGTCCGCTGGCGGGAGAAGACAGTTCCGCGCATTCGGCGAGCTGCCCGTCGATGCGCCCGTCGATCACCCAGCAGGCGTCGAAGCCCTTGCCGTAGTTGATGGCCGGGAAGTCCGCATGCAGGTCGCGGCCTATCTCCTTCTCCGTAACGAAATCCATAGGAGTGCCTGCCACGGGCTGCGATTCTCCCACCGGAATCAGCGTGTCGTCTGTAGGGAGATACTCGGATGCGTTCAGTTTAAGGACGTGCTTCTCTATGCTGCCGGAGCCTTCTCCGTCGAGGTTGAAATACACATGATTCGTGAGATTCACCACCGTGTCGGCGTCCGTCTGCGCAGCGAAGGTGAGTTCCAGCTCGTTCGCATCCGTCCACACGTAGCGTGCAGTCACTTTCAGATTTCCGGGATAGCCCATCTCGCCGTCGGGAGAGAAATACATGAACTCCACGGCGTCGCCGTCGATGCGGCTGTCCCAGACCTGGTTCTGGAATCCCTCGGGGCCTCCGTGCAGATGGTTGGGCCCGTTGTTGACGGGAAGATCGTATACCTTCCCGTCGATTTCCAGGTGACCTTTTGCGATTCGGTTGGCATAGCGCCCCGGCACTTTTCCCGAGCATGGGCCGTCGGCGAAATAACTCTCGGGTACTGGATATCCGATCACCACGTCGCCAAGTTTCCCGTCGCGGTCCGGAACATGAATCTCCACGATCGCCGCTCCTACGCTGCCCAGCACCACGTATGCGCCGGAATTGTTCACCATCTTGTATTTATAGATTTCCTTGCCTTGGGCCTTGCCCCAGAGTTCTTTGCTGATCTTTGCCATAAAAAACAATGATTGGTTGTATCCTCAAAGATAACAATAATCCCGCAAAATATAATTATCTTTGAAAATCAAAACGCATCGCTTATGCTCAAATGTCTCATCGTCGCAATAGCCGACAATTACGGAATAGGTGTCAAGGGTGAACTCCCCTGGCATATTTCCGAAGATCTTAAATATTTCAAGGAAGTCACCCGCGGATATCCCGTCATAATGGGCCGTACGACCTATTTCTCCCTTCCTTTCCGTCCGCTGAAAGGTCGCAGGAACATAGTGCTCAACCTGGGGGGAGAACCTATCCCGGAGGTCAGTTGCGTCTACTCTTTCGAGGAGGCCTACAGGGAGGCCGAGGCCACGGGCAAGGACAAGTGCTTCATTATGGGAGGCGCCTCTGTCTACAGGGCGGCGATGCCGGAAATGGACCGTCTCTACATTACCCACGTACATACCGAAGTGAAGGATGCAGACGCCTTTTTCCCTGTGATAGACCCGGAGATCTGGAAGAAGGTAAGCGTTTCTGAAACCCATGTCGATCCCGAAACAGGATATGAATTCGAATTCGTCGTCTATGAAAAGAAATAGGATTCTTGTCGCCCTCGCCATCCTGACATGCGCCTGCTCGGCTCCAAGGCAGGCGGCTGAAACGGCCCCCGTCATCAACGAAATCGCCATTGTCGCACCTTACAGCAGGGTGGATGTGCTGGGAAAAGACGGATATTTCCATTATTCGGACAGTCTGTCTGCGGTCTCCGAACTGCTTATAGGAACCACCATCGAGACTGCCGGTCTGCCCTTCAACAAGGTGATTACCGTTGTGGGGCGCAGCAATCAGGAGGTGCTGGACCGCGATTATGAATCACTTGCCACGATAGATTCCCGTAAACTGGAAAGCACCCGCCTCCCGTCGGCCCTGCACGCCTTCCTCTCCACCTATTCAAGCCGGTATGCGCTTCTCACATATTCGGAAGGATTCGTGTGGGAGAAACTGCCGGTGTTCGTCGACGAAGAAATGAAACGCTACGATTCAAGGATATATCTGTTGGTCGCCGACACCAGGACGGGCCGCATCGTATATTTCAAGAGATCCTGCCCGGAAGAGGCCGATCCTGTAAGTTCCCGCTTTGTACCCAGACGGGTGAAATCTCTGCTGGAAGATCTGAATGTCGCAAGGTAGGGGGAATTTCAGCAGCCGCTTCGCCGCCATAATGGCGATGGCCGGGTCCGCCGTGGGCCTGGGCAATATCTGGCGTTTCCCATACATGGTCGGCGAGCACGGCGGCGCAGCCTTCATCATCATCTATATCGCCTGCTGCCTTCTGGTGAGCCTTCCCATTTTCTTTGCGGAGTCCATCATCGGAAAGGCTACCCGCAAAGACACCTTCGGCGCCCTGGAGAGCCTTGCCCCGAAAAGCAGGAAGATAGGCTATGTGGCCATCCTGGCGTCATTCATCATCCTGTCGTTCTACAGTGTGGTGGGAGGATGGAGTTTCGACTACCTGATCCGTTCCTTCGCCGGTAGCTTCAGCGGACTCGGGCTCGGAGAAGCCAAGGCGGTGTTCAACTCCATGGGGAGTTCCCCGGTAGAGGGCGTCAGCTGCATGCTGGTGTTCCTCGGCCTGACGGCGATGATAGTGGGAGCCGGAGTCGACAAAGGCATAGGCCGTTTTTCGAAGATATCCATCCCCGTCCTCTTCCTGATGGTTGTGCTGATCGCGGTCGAATCCCTGCGCCTGCCTGGTGCGGAAAAGGGGGTGGAGTATCTTGTGAAACCCGATTTCAGCAAGATCGACGGGCCTGCCGTAGCCGCCGCGCTCGGCCAGTCTTTCTTCAGCCTTTCGCTGGGCGTCGGCACCATCCTTACCTACTCGTCGTACATGCGCGAGGATGAGAATCTGCTGAGCGCAGGGGGCTGGACGGCATTCTTCGACACCATATTCGCCCTGATTGCCGGCCTGGCGATCATGCCCGCAGTGTTCGCTGCCGGAATCGAACCCGCCGCCGGTCCTTCGCTGGTATTCGAAACCCTTCCTGTCATCTTCTCCCGCATGGGGGTGGTGCTGCCGGTAATATTCTTCCTTGCAATCCTGATAGCCGCCCTGAGCTCCTCGATCTCGATGCTGGAGGTGGTGGTGGCCTGGCTCGTGGACCAGAAGGGGATGCGCCGCGCGCATGCGGTCCTTGCCGTGTTCGGAGCTGCCGCCCTGCTTGGAAGCGCCTGCGCGGTGGCCCCCCGCGTGTTCAGCACCTGCGACTTCATCTCTTCCAACGTGCTGATGATGATCGGCGCCCTGGCCTTCGCCCTTATCGTGGGCTGGAATATGCCCCGCGAGAGGGTGCTGCACTATGTGCGCTACCGCTTTGTTTACATGCTCATCCGCTACGCCGCCCCCGTGATGATAGTCGCCATCGCCGTAACGAATCTGCTGTAAATTTCTTATCTTTGCCTTGATATGGCAAAACCCAAGGAAGATACCCCGCTGCTCAAGCAGTATTTCAGCGTGAAGGCGCAGAACCCGGATGCGGTGCTGCTCTTCCGCGTAGGGGATTTCTATGAATCCTACAGCGACGACGCGCTCATCACCAGCAAGGTGCTGGGGATAGTGCTCACGCGAAAGTCCAACGGCGAAAAGGGCGATACACCGATGGCGGGCATCCCCCACCACGCCCTTGCGCAGTATCTCCCCAAACTCGTGCGCGCAGGCTACAAGGTTGCCATCTGCGACCAGCTGGAAGACCCCAAGCTCGCACAGGCGAAACTGGTAAAACGCGGTGTTACAGAGATACTTACCCCGGGTATAGCTTTCGGCGAAGGGATGCTCGAGCAGAAGGAACACAACTGGCTTTGCGGGCTTGCCTTCGACAACGCCGAGGTAGGCGCCGCCTTCCTGGACGCATCCACGGGAACCTTCCGCGTGGCGCAGGGATCTTCCGATTACATCGCAACGCTGCTCGCTTCATTCTCTCCCAAGGAACTGGTGGTCCAGCGCGACTGCCTCAAGGCTGCCCGCGAGCGCTATGGCGACTACTATATCACCCCCCTGGAAGAA
>ONFK01000124.1 GCA_900317065.1 uncultured Bacteroidales bacterium | reverse complement strand
GCTTCTCTCGCCCGTACTGCCGGAGATGATCACAGGCCTGGGTGGCACCCTCGAAGGCGAATTCAACGTCAGCGGCACCCTGGACAGCCTTGCGCTCAGCAGCAACGGCGCGCATGTCGAAGACGGCAGGATGCGTGTCGCCTACACCGGTGTCGGCTACAAACTCGGCGGTCCTTTCCACATCGATTCTCAGGGGCTGGTATTCGACGACTTCAGCATCACCGACCGGGGAGGAGGATACGGCCTGCTTAACGGAGGCCTCAGATTCGCGTCGCTGAAAGACTTTATCCTGGATGCAAGGCTGAACCTGAACAATCTGATGGTATTCGGAAACAAGAGCGGCGACCTCTACGGCGACCTGTTTGCCAGCGGAGACGTGCGCCTCGAGGGCCCCCTGGACGACATATACATAGATGCGAACGTATACACCAACAAGGCGGGCACCATACACGTGGCGCTCGACGGTGCGTCGTCCGCGAGCGTCGGAGACCTGCTCACCTTCACCGACCACAGCGAATCCGGCATAGACCCTTACGAGGAGATGCTCTTCGAGATGCTCCGGCAGGAGGCCACGCGCAAGAAGGCTTCGGCTTCCAATCTGACCGCTCACGCCAGGATAGTGGCCACTCCGGACCTCGAGGCGGTTGTCGAACTTGACAACGGAGGAGACAACTTCCTCACCGCAAGGGGTGCCGGCATATTCAACGTAGAAGTCAATCCGGCGCGAAGGATATTCGACGTGTCCGGCGACTACAACATCGCTTCCGGAAAGTATCACTTCTCCCTCCCGGGCATCACGAGCAAGAACTTCAACATAAACAGCGGAAGTTCCATCAAATTCGGCGGCGACATAATGAACAGCGAGCTTGACATCGACGCCACCTACACCCTTCGCACCTCCATCAACCGACTGATGGCAGACACGTCTTCGGTTGCAACCCGGCGCACCGTCAACTGCGGAATCAGCATCAGCGACAGGCTCAGTTCGCCGAAGGTGGACTTCTCCATCGACATTCCCGACCTCGACCCCACCACGAAATCCGAAGTCGAAAGCGCGCTCAACACCGAGGACAAGGTGCAGAAGCAGTTCCTTGCCCTCCTTGTCACAGGGTCTTTCCTCGAAAACGAGCAGTCCGGCATCGTCAACAATACGAATCTCGTGTTCTCCAACGTGACCGAGATGATGTCGCGCCAGCTCAGCAACCTGCTCAACAGGATGGATATCCCCGTCGACCTCGGCGTGGGCTATCAGCAGAATTCGAGCGGCACGGACCTTTACGACGTTTCGGTCAGCACGGAGCTCTTCGACAACCGCGTGGAAGTGCGCGGATCTTTCGGCAACAGGCAGTACAGCACGTCCACCAACCCCAACGGGGACATGGTGGGCGACCTCGACATAGACGTCAAACTCGACCGTCCCGGCGAGCTGCGGCTCAATCTGTTCTCGCATTCCGCCGACGAGTACACGAGCTATCTCGACTATTCCCAGCGCAACGGCGTGGGTATTACATATCAGAAAGAATTCAACAAATGGGGCGATTTCTGGAAAGGCCTGTTCCGCAGCCGCAAGAAGCGGCAGCAGATGAGCAGGGATGCGAACCAGAACGAGGCCAAGCGCACAATTACGATAGAAGCAGATGAATAAAGGAAAACTGTACCTGATTCCGTCCCCGCTCGGAGACTATGACCCGGCGGAAGTCATTCCGGCAGGCACTCTGGAGGTGCTGAAAGGGCTCAAGACTTTCGTGGTGGAAGAGACGCGCACGGCAAGGCGATACCTTTCTGCGGCGGGCCTGAAAGGGCACATCGCCGAGCTGGAGTTCCACGAGCTCAACGAGCATACCGCACAGGCGGAGGTCGAAGCTCTGGCGGGCCTTTTCGACAAGGGAGACGTAGGGCTCATCTCGGAGGCCGGCCTGCCCGCAGTGGCGGATCCCGGGGCCGCACTGGTGGCCCTGTGCCACCGCCACGGCATTGCCGTGGTGCCGCTCGTCGGTCCTTCCTCGCTGATGCTCGCGCTGATGGGTTCCGGTCTCGACGGGCAGAGTTTCGCTTTCCGCGGCTACCTCCCTGCCAAGACCGACGAGCGGCGCGCGGCCATACGCCGCTGCGAGAAGGACTCCTCCGCCCTGCATCAGACACAGATATTCATCGAAACGCCCTACCGGAACGATTCCCTCCTGAAGGACCTGCTGGAGCAGCTCTCCCCTACCACGAAACTCTGCCTGGCAGCAGACATCACCCTTCCGGACGCGTTCATTAAAACCCAAACAGCAGCACAATGGAAAAAAGATATACCGCAGATAGGGAAACGCCCGTGCGTGTTCCTGATTTTGGCACAATAGAACTCCTCGGAATGGAATTTCTCGCCTACCACGGCTGCCTGGCCTCCGAAAAAGAGGACGGAGGGCGTTTCGTCGTGGATTTCAAGGCCACGGTAGACCTTGCCGCGGCGGAGCAGTCCGACTCCCTGGACGACACCCTGGACTATTCTGCCGTATACAGGCTTGTCGCTTCCGAGATGGCCACCCCATCCAATCTGCTGGAGAATGTGGCATACCGCATCCGTGCCGCCATCGAAGAAGCCTTCCCGACCATTCCCGAATTCGAAATCAGCGTTTCCAAGAAGAACCCTCCCGTGGGAGGTTCAGCCGCCAGCGCAAAAGTCACGGTCAAAGGAGGTTGCGTGCGATGAAGATTGCTTTCATCACCCTTGGATGCAAACTCAACTTCGCTGAAACAGCAACTTACGAGCGTGGTTTCCGCGAGGCTGGGCTGGAAGTCGTGCCCTGGCGGGAGAAGGCCGACATCTATCTCATCAACACCTGCACCGTCACCGAGACTTCCAACAAGAAGTCCCGAGGGGAGATACGCAAGGTGCACCGCATCAATCCCGACGCCCGCATCATCGTCGCCGGCTGCTATGCGCAGATGCGTCCCGACGAAGTCCGGGCCATCGAAGGCGTTTCGCGTGTTTTCATGGCGAATGAAAAGCAGCTTGTAGTCCCGGAAACCCTCCGCATACTTGGAGTCCGGCAGGAACTGCCCTCCAGGGACCTGTCCACCCCCGGACAGGGGCAGGGGGAGGGGCCCGTCGGAGACAAGCGGTCATCTGACCGCGCCGGAAACGATGGGAGGGGCCGGAGTGCAGGACGCACAGCGTCCGAACGGAGTTCCCTGGAGGGCAGCATCCTGCCGGACAGCATTTTCGGAGCATATTCGACATCCGAGCGTACCAGGGCATTCCTGAAGGTTCAGGACGGGTGCGACAACTTCTGCCGCTACTGCACGGTTCCCTACGCCAGGGGGCGCAGCAGAAGCGTAAAGATATGCGAGGCGGTAAAGGCCGCAGAAGCCATCGCTGCTGAAGGAGTGAAGGAAGTGGTCATCACCGGAGTGAACACCGGCGACTTCGGCAGGAATACCGGAGAATCTTTCCTGGATCTGCTGAAGGCCCTCAATGAAGTCGAAGGCATAGAACGCTGGCGCATCTCCAGCATAGAGCCCAACCTGATTACCGAAGAAATAATTGACTGGATAGCCTCAGGCACCAAGTTCCAGCCGCACTTCCACATCCCGCTCCAGCAGGGAACGGATATCCTGCTCGCCGCGATGGGCCGGAAATATACAACTGATTTCTTTGCAGACCGGATAGCATATATCCGCAGCAGGATGGAAGGCCCGAGGAAACCGAAAGTATTTTTCGGCATAGACGTAATGGCAGGACTCCCCGGCGAGACAGAAGAGTTATTCTCACAGGAGCTGGCATTCCTCGAGAGAATCCGTCCGGCATTCATCCACGTATTCCCCTACTCCAAGCGCCCGGGGACACCTGCGGCGACAATGCCCGGACAGGTTCCCGAGCAGGTCAAGGCAGAGAGGGTGGCGCGCCTGGAGGCCCTCTGCGAAAGACTGCATTCCGAATTCACCGAGGCCAACCGTGGCATCAGAGAGAAGGTCCTCTTCGAATCGAAGGAGAAAGATGGCAGCATGAGCGGATACACAGGCAATTACATACGTATCACCCGGCCATACGACGAAGCGCTGGTAGGCAGACTGACGGAGGTAATTATATGAAACTGACATTCTTAGGAACCGGCACATCGCTCGGAGTGCCAATAGTTGGGTGCAACTGCCCCGTCTGCCGCAGTACGGACCCTCGCGACAAGCGCTTCCGTTCCTCGGCGCTGTTCGAGGTCGACGGTCTCAGCATACTTGTTGACTGCGGGCCGGATTTCCGCAGCCAGATGCTGCGTGCAGGAATCGGACACCTCGACGGCATACTGCTCACCCACAATCATAAAGACCACACCGGCGGAATAGACGACGTCCGTTCCCTGAATTACATCGACAAACGCGCAGCCGAAATCTACTGCGAAAGCCGGGTTCTGGAGAGCCTGCAGCGGGAGTATCCCTACGCCTTTGCATCTCCCAGGTATCCAGGAGCTCCGGAATGGCATCTGCACATAATAGAAAACAAGCCCTTCACCGTCCATCCGAACAAGGAAGACAGGGAACTGGTGTGGGTGCATAACGTAGGATACGGATACAAGATGCCTGACGGCAGCGTAAAGGCCTGCCCCGAAGACAACATCGAGCCGGCCTTGAACGACGGCAAAGGGGTGCAGGTGACACCGATACGTGGCATCCACGGGCAGATGCCAATACTGGGTTTCCGCATCGGAGGCATTGCCTATCTGACGGATTTCAGCAGCATCCCGGAAGAAGAATTCGCAAAGCTCGAAGGTCTGGAGCACGTCACCCTCAACACTGTGAGCTACGCCCCTCACCACTCGCATTTCTCGCTGGACGAAGCCCTGCAGATTGCGGACCGCATACAGGCGAAGTACACCTGGCTCACCCACCTCAGCCACACCTTCCCGGTGCACCGGCAGTTCTGCGAAGAACTCCGCCGGCTTTGCGCCGAGCGCGGCATCCGATCCGACGTGCAACCTGCGTATGACGGATTAGTGATTGTCGCCTGACCTGCACACGTCGCATCTGCCGCATGCCGGGCTGTCGGCCTGGCCGAAATACTCCAGAAGATACGACTGACGGCAGCGGTCGGTTTCGGAAACATAGCCTATAATGGCCTCGGAACGGGCCATGCTTTTTTCTCTCAGCATCTCGTAACGCTTGGGCTGAAGGTCGACGTTCCCCCGCTGCAAGTGATTATGGTGCAGGGTGATGACATCGCTCTTTTCGCCAGGGACATAACGGATTACGTGCTCCAGTGAAAGCCTGTAGAGCAATTGATGCAACGCAGGAATCCCTATTCCGAGATTGGCGGCAATGTAATCTTCGGAGATTGATACCGGATACGAGAAAATGCCTGTGTAACTCCGCATCAGCAGCTCCAGGAGAGCGACCATCTGAGGGTCCGGCAGATCTATGTCGTAGAGTTCTCTCCTGTCCACGGCTATCTTCACCTGGGTATTGATGTCCACGGCCTCGGTATAACTCAGATGATCCGCACGTTCGAGGTAGATAATCGCATTGCGGACGGA
>ONFK01000119.1 GCA_900317065.1 uncultured Bacteroidales bacterium | reverse complement strand
AGGAACTCGGCCTTGCTGTTGATACCGTAGAGACGGATGACGACATCGTCGCTGACAACCGCATTGCCAGCGGCGGATGTGCCCTTGAGGTCGAAAGCGCCGGCGGGGACAGCCGCGCCTGCGGCGGGAGCGGTAATCTTCAGCAGACCGTCTGCGAGAGAGGCCGCGTCAACTTTCCATCCATCAGGTACATTCTCGACGGCAAGCCCGCCAACGCCCTGGCTCAGCACCCGGATATCCTTGGACTCGCCGGGATTGAAGGTGAGTTCGGAATCGTAGAGCTTGATGAATGCGCCGAGGTCCAGAAGACGGCTGCGGGCAATGGTGAGATCGGTATTGTTCACCCGTTCCGTGGCATTGCCTTCCTTGTCGGTGAATGTGAGAGTCAGACCCTGCGGGAACTGTGCGGGCAGCAGCGTGAACACATACTGTCCGGGTTCGAAAGTCTCTCCTGCAGGAGTGAGGGTCACCTCGGTCAGAGAATCCGCCACCTCGACTATTTCACCGTTGGTCGCATCGACCTTGACTGTACCTGCCACCTTCTCCCCGGCATTGCCCCTGAGGGAGACGGATACGATGTTGTTCATATCCACGGTGAAACGGATGGCTGCGATTACGTTCTTGAAGGAAAGCTCGTTTCCTTCAGTCGCGGCGACTCCCACAAGTGCTGCGGGGTCGAGATTGCGTCCGCCTGCGACCAGTTTCTGTTCAGCGGGAACCGAAACGGTCAGAACGCTGTCGCTCGCAGCGCTCACTGATGCAGCAGGATATGCGGCGAAGAATTTTGTAGCGGCCGAAGAAACTGTTCCCTTGAAGGTCGCGGACTTGGTGCCGGCGCCGCTCTCCAATGCCAGGACCGCCTTTTCGGATCCGGCATCGTCGAACACGGCTATCTCGTCGCCGGCCTCCCACAGTACGGAAAGGCCGTCGACATACGTCTTGGTCGTCTGCTCGGAACTGGCGCTGAAAGTGCATTCTCGCACTTCTCCGGTGCGAAGTTCCGGCATCTGCTCCCGGTTGTCGCAGGCCGTCATAAGCAGGGCGGCGGACAGGGCGGGGATAAGATATCTATATACTTTCATAAACATTACAGGCTAATTGTTCCTTCTTCTGTCCAGTTTTCCTTTGTCAGGATATTGGTTGCATTTTCATTGGGACTGCACCCGAGGATCTGGCCATAACGTGCCTTGTCTTCGTTGCCGGCTCCTCCATTCAACTTGATGGTTCCGGTGAACTTCGCGTTCTTGATGATGGCCGCCATAGTGTATCCGGATGCAGGAGCAGTGATACGTCCCACAAGTCCGCCGACACCGAATGCGCTGGAAGAGCAAAGTCGGTTTCCATTCGCGTTGATGGTGATGGTGCCTTCGCTTACGCAGTCGTTGACCGTCGCCTGGCGGGCAAGGTCGCCCAATATACCGCCCATGCGGCAGGTCACGGCAGTATTCTCGGAATGGTGATTGAGAATTATATTACCGGAGAAAGTACAGCCTTCTACCGTTGTCATGGCGCCGGGCTTGCCTACATCGGAGCATCCTACGATGCCACCGACAGAGAAGGCGTCGTTGTTGCAGGTAATGGTTCCCGAATACTTGCAGTTCTTGAAGACAGGTGCATAGTTGGAGCGGGGATAGCCTCCGATTCCACCAACGATTGACTTATAAAGAACGGAAGAGCTTACATCGTAAGTTACATCTGCGGAACTCTCCACATTTTCGATAAGACAGGTCATGGGAACACTTACCAGAGAGGAAGTATAACTGAGTCCTGTGGAATAACTGTTCTTGACAGAACCCGCTATCTTGAGATTGCGGATTTCGCTTGTAACGTACTGGAAAATACCGGCCACGGCAGCATTGCACTCAAGGTCGAGAGTGATAGTATGGCCGTTGCCTTCCAGGGGTACGTTCAAGGTCTTGACTATGAACGCCTTGTTGGTAAGCATGTCGGTCGTGAGGGTGAAGTCGTCATTCAGCGTGAGCACACCGTCCACAAGCCACTTCGCAAGGGCGGTTTCGTCTGTATTGGGCTCATTCATGTCTTCGGCTTCGTAGACTGCGCGGAAATCAAGCAGTTCCTTGGCGCTGTTGATGCCATACAGACGGATAACCGACGCATTGCTGGAAATGGCGGAATTGTCGGTATTGGACACTGCGTTCAATATCAGGGTTCCGGTGCCGACGGCTCCCTCGGCATCCTTTGCAGGGGCCGTTACCTTGACGATGCCGTCCAGCACTCCGCTCCAGTCGATGGTCCAGCCTGCAGGAGCCTCGGGAGTGACGAGATCCTTGAGTCCCTTTGCGGTAATCTCGATTTCCCTGGTCTCGCCATAGACGAAGGTCGTTTCCTCTTCCACGAACTGGAAGGTGGGTTTCGTGGCATCTACATGCACGGCGAAACTCCTGGCGAGTTCCGTACTCTTCTGTCCTCCCCATGACACCGGGGTCACCGTAACGGTGCCTTCGGCGTCACCGCTCTCGACGCTGAGGTCCGGGGCGATGATGGTGAAGGTCCCGCGTGTCTTCTCGATCGCCTTCCATCCGGCAGGCAGGTCGAATTCAATGTTCTTGAAACTGGGAGAGCAGTTGAACTTCACGGTCGTGCGGCTGCCGAGAGTGAATTCGCTGACGGCGCTGAAATCGAAGTTCTGGATTTCGAATTCAAGTTCGCCTTCAACCGCATAAACCGGGAACTTCTTTTCCGAGAATGATCCCGAGCCGTCGTAGAGTTTGAGAACTACATCGCCCGAGGGAACGGACTCCTCTCCATACTTCGGCGCGGAAATCTTGAGTGTTCCGTCTCCACCGGACATCTTCACCTGCGCGACCCATCCCTGAGGCGCGGTTGCAACTATGCGGGATATGCCCTCATAGGTAAAACTCAGGGTCTGCGAAGTTTCATAATCGATCCTGACAGGATCCTTCATTGCATACGGGTCATCGTCAAGCGAAAGCCTGACCACCGACGCCGGGGTTTCCGGCTCCGGCACGTCCATTTCATAGCATCCCGTGAGGAATGCCGCCAGAATGAATGGTAAGTATTTATATGCTTTCATAGGGCGTTCGAATTAATAACCGGGGTTCTGTTCAATATTGTCGTTGCTCTGCACTTCGGTATTCGGGATGGGCCATACATAATCCCTGTCTGGGTTGAAGCGGCGCTCCTCGACGAAATAGAGTTCGTCCTGTTCCGGAACCTTGGCTCCGTATACCGGTCCGTTCATCACTTCCTCGGCAATATGCCAGCGGCGGATGTCGATCAGCCTGTGACCTTCGAATGCAAGTTCCACGCGGCGTTCGCGGCGTACCAGCTCGCGAAGCTTCTCCTGGGTATTGTACTTGTCCTGGTCGACGTCGGGCATACCGGCACGATGGCGTATCTTGTTAAGATATGCGTAGATGTTGGGATCGTCAATCTGACCGAGTTCTATGGCCGCCTCCACGTAATTGAGGAGCACCACGGTATAACGCATGAGCATGAAATGGTTCGATCCTCCATCCGTCCTGGAGAGAGTGAAATCGCTGGGAGAGAGGAACTTCTTAACCCAATAACCGGTAGCCGTCGAGTTTCGGGACCCGATGTAATCGGTATTGCCGGAAACCCAGGGATTCCATGTATATCCCATGGTGTTTTCGCCGGGAAATATGATGGTCATGCCGAGACGGGGGTCGCGGTCCTCCGGAGTGGGGTTGAGATGATACTTGAGCCTGTCGGCCTCGCTGAGTTCGTCGAGGGTGCGGCCGTCCTTGAGTTCGTAGGCATCGATGAGAGACGCCGAGGGCGAAACGCCGGAAGTGCCGTTCTTGACGCTCGGAGGAGCAAGGCGCATGGCGCTCTGGCTCAGACCCTTGTTCTTGGTGAGGATGGATTCCTTGGTGTTGTTGGTATATGCATCATACTGGAACTGCTCGCTGTAGCTGTGCGCAGGATCGGAAGGGCTCTCGTAGATGTCATATTTATTCAGCTTGATAACTTCTTCCGCCCACTTCTTTGCATTGGCCCAGTCTCCCACGAACATATAGAGGTAGGAAAGATAGGCGTAGCAGGCGCCCTTAGTCCAGCGCCAGCGCTCGTCTGCCACCTGGGGATTCACGGGAAGGTTCTTGCTGGCGAGTTCGAACTCGTCCGCAATGAATTTAACCATCTCCTGCTGAGTGGGGCGCGAAAGTTCCTGCTCGGCTACGGTAATCACATGGTCCACGATGGGAACGGGGCCGAAGTTCAAGAACAGCTCGAGATGATAGTAGGCGCGCAGGGCCCTGATTTCGGCCTCCCAGCGATCCACGGTCTGGATGCCCTCCCAGGGATTGGTGTCGGGATAAACGACTGCACGGTGCCAGTTTTCGAGATAGCGGCTGCAGCGGCGTATCGTCCTGTAACGCTGGGTCCACACACTCGTTGGATGAGCGTGGGTGCTCTGGGCCGTGCCGTAAGTGATGGCAGTGTTGTTAATGTAGTTAGCCACGGTGACTCCGTTGTCGCTGAGCCCTTCGTTTTCGACCTTGCAGTTATAATAGAGATAGCTGTTATCGGTAAGGGAGGCGTCGATGGCCCCGGATGTGAGCGTTCCGCCCGGCATCGGAGCATAGCACTGCGTCACAACCGAGCTCAGAATGCTCTTGTTGTACCACCATGCTTCCTCGGTAGTCTGATTCTCGGCATCACGCGTGAGGAAACCCTCGCAAGATGCGAATGACAGCGCTGCGGCCGCTACGACAGCCATACGGAGAATTGTGTTCATATACTTTTTCATCGCTGTTCAGATTTAGAAACTCAAATTAACACCTACGGTCCAGGTACGCATCAGAGGATACTTGCTGGTCACTGCACCGCCGTTGTTGGAGGCGCAGGTCTCAGGGTCGGATTCCTTCAGGTAGGCGAAAGTCAGCGCATTCTGCACATTGGCATAGACACGGAGGTTGGATGCCTTGATGCGGGAAGCCAGTTTGGGGAAACTGTAACCAAGCTGGACGTATTTCACGCGCAGGAAGGCGCGGTTGAACATCCAGTAGGTGGAGAGATATTCGTTGGAAGTACCAGCCGTCGTAGGCCTAGGGCGGCTAGCATTTGGATTCTCGGGAGTCCAGTAGTCGAGTTGCCAGCGCTGCACCGCACCGTTGTTGGTGCTGTTGAGAGGCTGGATGAACTGTCCGTAATAGAAGCCGTTGGAGTTGCCCTGGCCGGTGAACTGTGTATCGATGTCAAAATTGCGCCAGCGGAAAGTAAGATTGCCGTAGAACATTGTGTGAGGATCCTGATCGCCCACTGCGGTGCGGTCGTTGGTATCGATGATACCGTCTCCGTTAATATCCTTGTACTTGATATCGCCGGCCTGCTGAGTGGTCACTCCGTTGTCAGGATATCCGCCCACGATGGCTACGTAATTGTCGAGGTCCTCCTGGGTGAGCAGGCCGTCGGCGACATAGAAATAGTTTGCGCGGATGGCGTGCCCCTGGCGGCAGATGGTATTGCCGGTGATGAACTCGCCTCCCGGGATATAGAGCCACTTGTTGCGGTTGTATGAGAATCCTCCGCCGATGGTGAGGTGGGTATCCTTGTTGAAATCCTTGTTGTAGGACACTCCGATTTCAAAGCCCCGTGACTGTGCCTTGCCCACGTTCGCCGGAGTGCTGAGCAGACCGGAACTGAGGGTGGACGGCAGACTCATGATAAGGTCGTCGGTAATCTTGTGATAGTAGTC
>ONFK01000118.1 GCA_900317065.1 uncultured Bacteroidales bacterium | reverse complement strand
GCCCGCGGCTACGGGATGACCAAGCCCTATTCCGAGAAAACGGCGGAACTGATGGACAGCGAGGTCAAGACCCTGGTGGAAGAGGTTCACAGACGCACTCTCAAGATTCTGTCGGACAATCGCGACGCTTTCGAGAAGGTGGCGAACATCCTTCTGGAAAAAGAAGTTATATTTGCAGACGACCTCGAACAGATTTTGGGGCCGAAGGTCAAAACAGACAAATGATGAACAAAGTACTGGTAAGGACGATATCCGGAATCTGTTTCGTGCTGGTGATGTTGGCAGGGCTGCTGCTGAACAAGTATCTTTTCGCAGCGCTTGTCGCGTTCATCACCATAGGCATGATAGTGGAAATTTTCAAGATGCCGACGGCCGGGTCTGACAGGATACTGTGGCCTCTGTTAATTATCTGTTACGGTCTGGTACTGCTTGTGCTGGGCTTCATCCACGGCAAGTTCTCCGGCATCCTTCTACTCTGCTTCTTCATCATGATATGGAGTTCGGACGTGGGTGCCTTCTGCACAGGCAGTCTCCTGGGGCAGAGGGCTGGAAGCCGCAAGCTGGCTCCGAAGATATCTCCCAATAAATCCTGGGCGGGATTCTGGGGCGGACTTGTCTTCACCGCCGCCGCCTCGCTCATACTGAATCGCACCGGACTGCTGCCCCTTCCTCTCGTTCACAGCCTGGGGCTGGCCGTCCTTGTCCACTGCGCCGGCGTATGCGGCGACCTCCTTGAATCCAAACTCAAGCGTAAATGCGGGGTCAAGGATTCGGGGAATTTGATTCCCGGGCACGGCGGTCTGCTAGACCGTTTCGACAGCTCCATGGTGGCTGTTCCCGTCGGAACCTTGTACCTTATGATTTTCAACCTTATTTGATTATGCGGATAGATCACGACTCATACGGAACGCTGGCGGTAGTGTTCATTGTTGCAGCCATTCTTATATATCTGACATGGAGATTCGTCCCTGTTGCCTGGATCAAATGGCCTGTCATCGTTTTCGGATGGGTTTTCTGTATCTGGCAGCTTTTCTTTTTCCGTGTACCGGACCGCACTCCCGTCGGGAGCGACAAGCTTGTCAGTTCCGCCGCGGACGGCAAGGTTGTCATCATCGACGAGTATTTCGAAGGGGAATACCTGAAACGGAACTGCAAGAGGGTATGCGTATATATGAATTTCTTCGACGTACACGCCAATTTCTGGCCCGTTACCGGAGAAGTCACCTACTACAAGTACCATCCCGGCAAGCATCTTCTTGCCTTCAAGCCCAAGGCATCCGAAGAGAACGAGCATACATCGGTATGCATACGCACCGACTCCGGCGCCAAAGTGCTGTTCAAGCAGCATGCAGGCACTTTTGCCCGCAGAATCGTGAACTACGCCAAACCCGGCATGAAAGTCAAGGCAGGGGAGCAGTGCGGCATAATCAAGTTCGGATCACGCCTGGACATATTCCTCCCGATCGATGCGGAAGTGAAAGTGAAACTCGGGGACCTGACTACTGCCTGCGAGACGCTTATTGCTGAGATTCAATAAGTTCCAGTAACTTGTCCGGGGCTTCATCTTCGGGAATGTGCCGCAGGACCGGTACATTTTTTTTGTATATGCTGACCTTGCCGTTCCCCTCTCCGACATAGCCCCAGTCGGCATCCGCCATCTCGCCCGGACCGTTGACGATGCATCCCATCACGGCTATGACCATTCCCTTCAGGTGAGAAGTCCTGGCCTTGACGGCTTCGAAGGCTTCCTGCAGATTGTACATCGTGCGGCCGCATCCGGGGCAGGCGATGTATTCGGGTTTGTAGAAACGCCTGCGTGCCGCCTGCATTATTTCGTCGGTGAGATAGGCATCGAACTCTTCACCCATGCCGGTATGGATGTCGGCGGTGTCGCTTTCGTGCAGCAGCAGGGAGGGGCCGAAGGTGCAGGCGGCATCGAGAATGCTTCTCTCCCTGGAGGGAGGCATGGAAACGGGCTTGCCGCCATAGCGCTCGGCCAGATATCTGGCAACCGGGATTTCGTTTACGGGATCTTCAGTCAGCGAGACTCGTACCGTGTCGCCTATTCCCATATTCAGCAGAGTCGCGATGCCGACGCAGGACTTTATGCGCCCGCTGTCGCCATTGCCGGCCTCGGTAACGCCTAGATGCATGGGGAACAGTACGCCGCTCTCTTCCATGAAAGAATGGAGAAGACGGTACGCCTCTACCATCACGATGGTATTGCTGGATTTCAGCGAGACTACAGCCTGGTAGAACTCATTGTCGATGCACATCTGCAGCCACTCCATCGCCGCCTTGGCCATAGCCAGGGGAGTATTGCCGTATTTCTCCGTGATATACCGCCCGAGAGAGCCGTGGTTGATGCCGATGCGGATTGCAGTGCCATATTCCCTGCACACCCCGATAAGTTCCGCGAAACGCGCCTTGGCGACTTCGTGGTCCGGGTTGAAGTTGCCGGGATTGATGCGGACTTTCTCCACGACCTTGGCAACGGCGATCGCCGTGTCGGACGAGAAATGGATATCGGCTACCAAAGGCGTTTCAATGCCTTCCGAACGAAGGCGGGCCTTGATTTCGGCAATATGGGGGACGTCCTTCATTCCGGGCACGGTTATGCGGATGAGCTCCGCACCTGCGGCAGCCATACGCCTGCATTGCGCCACAGTGCCCTCTATATCGTCTGTATGAGTATTGCACATGGTCTGGACGACGATGTGCCCGGGTTCTCCTATCAGGAGATCCTTACCTATCCTGACTTTCAGTTTCTTCAGATTCTCCATTTTCAAGCTCCCATCCTTTGATTACTATCTCTTTTGCCTGCCGCTTGAGGGCCTTGGATGTCACCCCCGTACGTTTGGTGAGTTGGATGTAGATTCCTGCCGTGATATTGAGGTCCAGCGGGTAGGCGAAACGGTAATAGTATTGATTGTATCTGCTGGGCGATGAATCCGGCGTGTAGATGCTGGACCAGGAATACCTCAGCAGGGCATTTATATGAAATTCGAAGGGATTGAACACGAAACCCAGGCCTACGCCTCCCTGGAGGCCGTAGTCCGGCTGCCGGTCGGTCGATTTGAAGGCTCTCTCCAGGTCTGCGGCGACATCGGGCCCGGACCTTTGGATCGTGCGCCTGTAACCGCCGTACAAGCCGGCATTCGCCATTATTTTGAAATGCAGGGCATCGTAATGGAAATGCGCGAGGAAAGGAACCTCCACGACATCCATGATCGCCTGCGTAGCTCCTTCTATCTTGTAGATCGTGCCGGTTTCCTTGTTTTCCTTGAACTTGTATCCTTCGTGGCCGTAGGCTATGCCAATCTGATATCCGAAGAAAGGCATGTAATCGAACAGCTTGAGATAATGGATATAGTTGACGGAGGCATAGAAAGGATTGAAGAGCCATTCCTGTTTGACCGGGGGATTGAAGGACATCTGCGAGAAAGTAATTCCGCAGTTTACTCCAATCAGGTCGTAGTCGTTGATTTCCTGGGCTCCGGAGTTCAGGAAAAATGACATTAGCAAGAGTATGACGGCTATTCTTTTCATTGTTTGCGGAACAATTCGGAGAGATCTATAGTCTGTTCAAGTTCAGCGGATTTGATTACGTCGAGGTATTCGCTGTCGCCGAATTTGACGAAGCGTACAGGCTCCGGCTGGCGGTGCTGGAGAAGGTCTCCGGTATCGACTATGGAATTCCTGTTTCCGTCGTCGGCCACGCGTATTGAGTACTTTCCTTCTCTGAGATAGGGGAAGGACAGGCTGCAATCCTTGTCGATGATGTAGGAGCGGATTACCTTGGAGCGTTTCTCGTCGAGAAGGTCCACTATGAACTTCCTGTCCACTCCGCGCATTACGGTTGTGAGCAGGCTGAGGGATTCATCCGTGGGCAGCGAAACCTTTACCTCGGTACTGTCGGACCAGAAACCGTTTATGTCCCGGAAACTCCTGTGCGGCACCTTCAGGAAATACTCGAATCCCGGCTGCATCTTGACTTTCGGACGTATAATGTAGCGGCGCAGATTCAGTGAATCCGTCTCCACGGTGAACTTGTCGGTAAACTCTTTCTGCTTTGGATTGACATAGCGGAACTTCAGTGAATCAAAGTTCTCGTAGATGATTGGATAGTTGAATTCGAGGATGAAGCCGTCCTTTTCCACATTCTCCGGCTCAGCCTTGAGCGTGAACAGGCAGGTGGTGTCTTCGTGCTTGAGGTTGCGCCTGCGGCTTCTGGAGTAGTTCCTGGCCACCTCAGGCTCCATTACAAGACGTATATGTTCAAGCTCCGGCCTCATGACGCCCAGGGTATCCGTTTTCCTGTAATTTACGAAAAGATGCAGCGTATCGGGAGCGGGACGACGGTCGTTGAGCCACAGTTCCAAGCTGTCCTGCAGGATGTTGAACTGCGATATCACCCTGTCGGCAGGATACCCTCCGAACCACAGGGAGTCTATCCAGGCATCCTGTGCCATGAAAGTGATATAGGCGGATCTTGGCGACGTGCGCACCTTGTTGACAATGTACTGCTTGCCCGGCCTTTCGCGGAAAACCTTGAGCTCGTACTGGCTCCGGCGCTCGCGGCAGCCGAGAGTGTCAGTCATATCGTATTTCAGCAACTCGGGGATGCTGTCGGCAACCTTCCATACAGGACGGATGAGAGAGTCGATGAAAGCAATCCTGTCGGCGTCGGGCGAGTAGACATTGTCGCCGGAAGCGTCGCTTATGGCATACATCCTGTAGAGAGTATCCTGAATGTACGGTATCACGAAATAGCCCCAGTCGTCGGTCTTGCCGGCCGCAAAAGGCCTGCTGAGGAATACCGCAGAATCGGAATGGTCCTTGTAGAGCATGACCGTCGCTCCCTTGAGAGGAGAAAGGGTGTTGCAGTCGAGTACGGTTCCGGTCAGGAACATGGAATCAATCTGTTCGCCTGTAGAGAAAACGTAGGTGAAACCGGGAAAACGGTTATCCTCGTTATTGTCCACGATCGCCGAGTTGAGATTCAGGGTGTAGGTCGTATTGGGCTCCAGGGGGCAGTCAAAGGAAATGACCAGGCTTTTGCCGTTTGCCTTGGACTTGACCTTCTTCTCGAGAGGGGGAGAGAGAAAAATGTCCGAAGGAGTCTTCACCTTGATGTTTTCGTTGAACTCGAATACGATGCGTCCCTTTTCCAATGGGAACATGGTGACACCCGGCAGCGGGCGGATGTTCGTGATGTAGGGAGGGATAGTGTCCTTGTCCCCGCCTGACGGGGGAGTCGTGGTGTTTGCGCACGACGGCGTCAGCATCGGTGCAGCCAATGCCAGGATGGCGATTATGAGGGGTAAGTATTTCTTCATCATATATCCGTTCTGATGACGTCCTGAAGGCCGTCGATGCTCAGCAGGCCGTGAATCATCGCTTCCAGGTTCTTCTTGTCGTGAACCAGCATCTCGATGTATCCTTCAACGACGCCGTCCTTGCCTCCCAGATGTATCTCGCGTATGTTGATCTCCATTGTCAGGGAAATGAACTGGCTGATCTTGCTCAGCAGCCCTTTCTTGTCGATTCCGCGGAGCGAGAGCCGCACGGGGAAGTCTTCGAATTCGGAGTCGAAATTGTCTACCACCACGAAACGGGAACTGCCGTATTCCAGGGCCAGTTTCTCTACCTCCGGACAAGCCTTCTTATGTACAATCACCGTGCCGTCATCGGCCTTGAAA